>JBCBKF010000079.1:0-9534 GCA_038522255.1 Pseudomonadota bacterium | reverse complement strand
ACCCAATTGAGGATGTTGTTAAGCTCGGGCACCATGCGAGTGAGCTCGTCTTCGCTCATATTGATGCGCGCCAGATGCGCGATCTTGGCGACGTCCTCAATTGGGTTGACCAGTTGGGCGAGGTGGATGTGACCGGTGTTGAGCCCATGTCTGCCGTGATCGAGAACACGCTGCGGCTGCGCGCTGATGAAGTGGACGCTGACCCTAAGACCGGGGGCGGGAAGCGTGACGCGGTGCTCGCCAACGCGCCCGCAGCGGAACACGGCTTTTTTGGCGTCCCAAAAGTCATCGAATAAGGCTGACTGAACATATATGACTGACCTGACTTCCCTCGGCGTCAAGGCGATCCGCGATGGCGTTGCGCGCGGCGATTTCACCGCGCGCGAAGTCGCCGAGGCCTTCAACGCAGCAGTTGCGGGTGCCGCCGCGCTCAACGCTTTTATTGTGACCACGCCTGAGCATGCGCTCGCCGCCGCTGATGTGGTCGATGCCAAACGCGCGGGCGGCGAGGCGCTGGGTGCGTTGGGCGGCGTGCCGATCGGCATGAAGGACCTGTTTGCCACAAACGGCGTTCAGACCACCGCGGCAAGCCACATCCTCGAAGGGTTCACCCCGCAATACGAAAGCACCGTCAGCCAGAACTTGTGGAACGCGGGCGCTGGCATGTTGGGCAAGCTCAACCTTGATCAGTTCGCCATGGGCTCCTCGAACGAGACTTCGCATTTCGGCAATGTGAGCTCGCCCTGGCGTAAGGATGGCAGCAATGCGGCGATGTCGCCCGGCGGTTCCTCCGGAGGTTCCTCCTCGGCGGTGGCCGCGCGCATTGCTCCCGCCGCCACCGGCACCGATACTGGCGGCTCGATCCGCCAGCCGGCTGCTTTCACCGGCATTTGCGGGATTAAGCCGACCTATGGCCGCTGCTCGCGCTGGGGCGTGGTGGCGTTTGCCTCTTCGCTCGACCAGGCCGGGCCGATGGCGCGCAGTGTAGAGGATTGCGCGATCATGTTGGGCGCGATGGCGGGCTTTGATGCCAAGGACGCGACCAGCCTGCAGATGGACGTGCCCAATTGGGAGGCGGCTCTTTCTGCCGATCTCAAAGGCAAGCGCGTTGGCATCCCGGCCGAATACCGCATGGACGGCACTTCGGACGAGATCCTGGCAAGCTGGGAGCAGGGCAAGGCCTGGCTCGCCGACGCGGGCGCTGAGATCGTCGATATCTCGCTGCCGCACACCAAGTATGCGCTGCCCGCCTACTACATCATCGCGCCAGCAGAGGCCTCGTCCAACCTCGCGCGTTATGACGGCGTGCGCTATGGCCTGCGCGACCTGCCTGAGGGCGCTGGCCTGCAGGACATGTACGCCCAGACCCGCGAAACCGGCTTTGGCGATGAGGTGAAACGCCGTATTCTGATCGGCACCTATGTGCTCTCGGCGGGCTTCTACGATGCCTATTACAACCAGGCGCAGAAGGTGCGGGCGCTGGTTGCGCGCGATTTCAAGCAGGCTTGGGACAAGTGCGACCTGATCCTCGCGCCGACCACGCCCACGGCGAGCTTCCCGCTGGGCAGCCTCAACGAAGACCCGCTGACGATGTATCTCAACGACGTCTTCGCGGTGCCCGCATCGCTGGCGGGGCTCCCGGCGATGAGCGTGCCCGCGACGATGACCCCTGAGGGGCTGCCGCTTGGGCTCCAGCTGGTCGGGCAGGCTTTCGATGAACAGACCGTGCTCGACGCTGGCCTCGCGATTCAACAGCGCGCCGGGTTCGACCACGCGCCGGAGAAGTGGTGGTGAAGCGGGTCCATTGGTACTACATCGGCTGGGCGATCTTCATGGTCGGAATGATCATGAGAAACCCTCCCTGGGAACACGGGTGGTTAAACGTCTGGATCGGGCTTGGCGTGGGCGTGGCCATTGCCATCCTTAGCCATGTGTCGGAACGGTTCGGCCGAGATCTCGATATCGGCGAAGCGCGCTTCGATAGCGAGACGGGCAAGCAGTTGCCCGCCTACAAGGACGAGAAATGACCGCCGAGATCATCTACGCAACCATCTTCATGGTCTGCTTCATCCTTCTGGGCGGGGTCGTGATGTATCTCTCCAAGACGATCGACGCGGGCGAAGCGCGCTTTGACAGCGAAACCGGAAAGCCAATTTCCAAAGACGAGAACGACACATGAGCACTTACCGCATCCAGGGCGCAACCGGCGAATGGGAGGTCGTGATCGGCCTTGAGGTTCACGCGCAGGTGACCTCGAAATCAAAGCTGTTTTCCGGCGCGGATACCACCTTTGGTGCGGAGCCCAACAGCCAGGTCTCCCTCGTCGATGCGGCAATGCCCGGAATGCTGCCCGTGCCCAACAAGGAATGCATCCGCCAGGCGGTGCGCACCGGCATGGCGATCGAGGCGCAGATCAATGCGTGGAGCCGGTTTGACCGCAAGAACTACTTCTACGCCGATCTGCCGCAGGGCTATCAGATCAGCCAGCTCTACCACCCGCTGGTGGGTGAGGGCTCGCTGCTGATCGAGGCGGACGAGAAGACCGGCATTGCAGAAGACAAGATCATCGGCATCGAGCGCATCCACGTTGAACAGGACGCGGGCAAGCTGATGCACGATCAGCACCCGACCATGTCTTATATTGACCTTAATCGCTCAGGCGTAGCGCTGATGGAGATTGTGTCCAAGCCCGACATGCGCTCGCCCGCCGAAGCCGGAGCCTATGTGAGGAAGCTGCGCTCGATCCTGCGCTATGTGGGAAGCTGCGATGGAAACATGGAAGAAGGCTCGATGCGCGCCGACGTCAATGTCAGCGTGCGTAAACCCGGAGAGGAATTCGGCACACGGACCGAGACCAAGAACGTGAACTCGGTGCGCTTCGTGATGCAGGTCATCGAATATGAGGCCAACCGGCAGGTCGATGTGCTGGAATCGGGTGGCACCGTCGATCAGGAAACGCGCCTGTTCGACGTCGCCACCGGCACCACGCGCACAATGCGGTCCAAGGAAGACGCGCATGATTACCGCTACTTCCCCGATCCCGATCTGCTGCCGCTGGTGCTCGAAGACAGCTTTCTTGAAGAATGCCGCGCCAGCCTGCCCGAACTGCCCGATGCCAAGCGCACGCGGTACGAAAAGGAGCTTGGCCTCACCCCTTACAACGCGCGCGAGTTGACCGCTGAGGTGGAGACCTTCGCCCGGTTCGAAACACTGCTAGGGGCAACCGCCAGCGCCACGGGCAAGAGCGAGAAGGACGTCGCCACGCAGGTTGCCAACTGGGCGCTCTCGGTTGCACCCGGCGTCATCAAGTCCATCGGTGATGAGGCCGATATCAGCCACGGCACAGCCGCGCGTCAGGCCAGCATCCTCGCAATGCAAGCAAAGTCCGAGATCAGCGGCGGCCAGGCCAAGGAGATATTCGAGATCGTGCTGCGCCAGGGCCGCGAACCCGATGAAATCGCCGACACCGAAGGCTTGAAGCAGGTCTCTGACACCGGAGCCATCGAAGCCGCGATCGACGAAATCCTCGCCAGTAACGAAGACAAGGTCGAGCAATATCGCGGCGGCAAGGACAAACTGTTCGGCTTTTTCGTCGGCCAGACGATGAAAGCGATGAAGGGCAAGGCCAATCCGCAGGTCGTGAACGAGATCCTGAAGGACAAGCTGGCCTAAGTCTTTGCAAGACACCGCCTCTAAATCTGCTATCGCAGCGCTTAATGCATGGCATTAGGAGAAGGGGAAAATGAAAACGATCCTGATTACCGGGTCAACCGACGGTATTGGCAAGGGGGCCGCGCTTGCTTTGGCGCAGCAAGGGCATCAGGTTTTGCTGCATGGTCGCAATGCGGATAAGCTGGCGGCGACGAAAGCCGAGATAGCGGATTCCGGGCCGGAAGCGCAGCTCGCCACCTATCAGGCCGATCTCGTCAATCCAGGCGAAGTCGTCGCCATGGCAAAGGCAGTAGTGAGCGACCACGATCAGATCGATGCGCTCTTGAACAATGCCGGGATCGTCAAGACCAGCACAACCGTAGGCGCAAGTGGCCATGATGCGCGCTATCTAGTCAACACTTTTGCGCCGATCATTTTGACGCGCCATCTGATGGAGCTGCTCGGACCGGGCTCGCGCGTGGTGAACACGTCTTCGGCTGCGCAGGCGCCGATTGTGGCCGAGCATCTGACCGGAGCAGAGCCGATCGGCGACGATTTCAGCGCCTATTCGCAAAGCAAGCTGGCGCTCACCATGTGGTCGCGCCGGATGGCGGCGGCGCACCCACAAGGCCCCTCCTTCTACGCGGTCAATCCCGGATCACTGCTGGCAACCAAGATGGTGGTCGAAGGCTTTGGCATGGAAGGCAACGATCCGACCAAAGGCATTCGCATCCTGACCGAAGGCGCGGTGGGCGAGCTGTTTGAGGGGCATAGCGGCGAGTATTTCGACAACGACGCGGGCAATCCGCTGGGCGACTGGGGCGCGCCGCATGACGACGCGCTGGACGAGGCAAAATGCGATGCGGTCCTCGCGCTGATTGAGGGCGAACTGGAAAAGCTGGGCGTCGCCTGATCGCAGCGGAGCAGTGCCGAGCACGAAAAAGGCCGCCGGGATACATTCCCGGCGGCCTTTCGTGTTCTCAGCGTGAGCGTTGGCTTAGACGCGCGTGCCCGTCAACGGCATGGCGCCAAATGCGCCGGCATTCACGGTGCCGGTAATTGTGTCGCCATCAACGGTCGCTTCGCATTCAAGCTTCATGGGCATCGGTACGGTCATGTCCATCGACCACCTGACGGTATCACCGTCAACAGTGCCGCTTTCGATGTCCATCGCGCCCATGCCGCCTTCCATCTTGCCCGAAAAGGTGCCGTCACCCTTGTCGTTGATGGTGATCTTGCCGGTCTGATCGCCCATCGGGCTTTTCACCGTGGTGTTGTACGTACCATCTACAGACATGTCTTTCTCCCGCTTTGTGGAAATTGCATTGAGGCCTGGTGATCCCTGTGGCCTTGAGAGGACTGTTTACAGCAGTGTCAGTTCGCTTCAACCACATATCGCTGCTTGGCATTGGCATTGACGTCCTCGCGCCAGAAATGCACCGGTTTGAGCTCGTGATCGACATAGAGCTGCATCTGGTCGGTGTAGTGCGGGCTGTCGGGCCGGGTGATCGCTTGGCCGAAGGGCTGGACCGAGCGCGAGGAGACCTTGCCCCCATCGGTTGGCCATTCAACCCACTGGATGAAGCTGTCGCCATGCACGAGGCTTAGTCGGCCGTCCTCATCAACTGTCCACGTAGTCGCAGCGCGCAAGGTGTCCGAACCACCGTCAAGCGGCAGATCGACCCTGTTCTCTCCTGTGCCCTGTCGCAGGCGGACAAGTTCACCCATCGGTGGATCAATCCGGCCAAAGTGTTCGTTCAGGTGATCGACCGATTCCCGCAGCAAGGTGGCGATGTCGGGATAAGCGGCTTTGTTCTGATATTCCGCCGCCATGTAATCGCGCACTAGGAGATAGGCGAGGGCATCAGCGGGGCCATTATTGTCTGCGGTCAAATCCCACGCCAGCAGCAGATCGCGCGCCTTGGCCATCTCGCCGTTCGCCTCGAGCCCTTCGAGCGCCGTCATCATCGTATCGATATAGCCTTCACGAACATAGGCTGTGTCATATTTGATCGCCTCCAGAGTGGCGCGGTCAAGCGCCTCTGCCGCGCTCAAAAGGGCGTAGGCGCGGCGCGAGCGGTTGGTCTGCTTGCGCTCAATCCCCAGTACGGGCGAGAAACCCGCTGGGTCGAGATCGCTGCCTTCGCCCGCGGCGGTAAAAGGTTCGTTGTTCGAATTGTAGAGCCAGCCCGATGCCGGATTGATCAGCTTTGGCAGTCGTTCATAGCTGACCGCGCCCTCCCAGATCAGCTCCGATCGCGATCCGTCGAGCACTCCGCGCCAGTTGGCGTTGATATCCTCCGGCCGGTTCGGGATCGCGGCGTTGTAGACATAGGCGATGTTGCCCGCCTCATCGGCGTAGATGAAGTTGGTCGACGGGATGGCCAGCCGCGCAATCTGCGCCTCCCATTCCTTGAACGTGCTGGCTTTGTTGAGCCGGTAATAGGCGTCAAGCTGGTCGATCTTGCCAATTCCGCCATAACGGATCGCGAAGAAGCCTTTCTCGTTCTCGATCACCGGGCCATGGACGCTGCGGTGGACGGTGCGAAAGATCGGCAGGATCACAGGACCCATGCGCACCGGCAGGATTACCGTCTTCGTCTCCAGATCGCGCCATTCGCCGTCGAGCCGGTATTGCGTGCCCGCCTCGTTCATTTCCAGCTTGTAGACATCCGCCATGTCCGGGCGGTTTACTGTATTGGTCCAGCCCAAATGCTCATTATGGCCGAGAAACGGATAGGGAGACCCCGGGAAGTTCGCCCCGGTAAAGTGCCAGCCTTCCTCGCTCTCGACGCTGAATTCATACCACGCGACCCCGCCGCGCAGGGGCTGGTGCGAGTTGGAGATGAGCGTTGTCGGCCCACCCGATTTCTGAGGGGCGACGGCAAAAGCGTTGGAGCCCAGCATCCCCGCTTCCTCACTGCCCGGGAGCGGCAGGGGGTGGACACGCCCTTGTGCGCTCTCCTCTGGCTTTGAAGCGCCCGCCGGGTCAGCGCCGGGTGCGTGGCCGGGTGCGTGGCCGGGTACGGGGCGGGGAAAGCCGGGAATGTCCGGCCCGAATTCCCTGCGCAATTCCTCGCCCGCCACGAGCGGGCCGATCACATTGCTGAGGCCAAAAAAGAACGGCTGGCGAAGCGCAAAACCTGCCGCCACGTCCTCTCCGTTGACCGGGAAAAGGCTCGCAAGCTTGACCTCGTCGGCGTGCTGAGCGGCGTAGCGATTAAGGCCCGCTGCATAGGCTTCGAGCAGGTTGCGCGTGTCCTGCGGCAGTTTGGGAAATTCCCGGCTCGCAGTGCCGCGTGCGTCGAGCAGGTGGTAGACATAATCGATCTGCGCGCCTTCCTCGCCCGCGATCGCGCCATAACGCCCGCGGCTCATCGCGATCACATCCTGCAGCGTGAAAAAGTCATCTTCTGCATGCGCGTATGCGACGCCAAAGGCGACATCGGCATCGGTTTTGCCATAGATGTGCGGCACGCCATATTCATCGCGAACAATCTCGGCGCTGTAGGGTTTGTCCGAGGCCGCGGAGGCCGGGCTGGCCACAATCGGCTCCCACGTCGCAAGGATCACGAATGCAAGGATGGTGAGAGCGGCAAGGCCGATCCCGATGCGCTTGGCCCAGGTCATGAGTTGGGTGTCTCTCCGATATGATTTGACAGCGACAATCGCGCCCGCGCCGGGGCAGGTCAAGCGTCCATCACGGGCCGGGTGCCTGAGCGATGCGCGGGAACCATCCGCGCCGCATTTCTTTGGTTTCACATGAGCGACAAGCCCACCGCTACCCTTTATCGAATGGTCATGGAGGACCATTTGTGCCCATATGGCCTAAAGTCCAAATGGCTGCTGGAAAAGCACGGCTTCAAAGTTAAAGATTACCACCTGACAACGCGCGCCGAGACCGATGCGTTCAAGGCGAAGCACGATGTCGCCACCACGCCGCAGACCTGGATCACGGGTGAGCGCATCGGCGGCTACACCGATCTCGCCGCCCATTTCGGCAAAGCCGTAAAGCAGGAGGGCACGACCTATCGCCCGGTGCTGGTCCTCTTCGCGATGATGGCTCTTATGGCGTTTGGCGCTGCCTTTGTGGCGACCGGGACGGCGATTTCGGTGCTGGCAGCGGAGTGGTTCGTCAGCTTCTCAATGTGCGGGCTGGCCTATCTCAAGCTGCGCGATGTCGAGAGCTTTTCGACCATGTTCCTCAATTACGACCTGCTGGCGCGGCGCTGGGTGCCCTATGGCTATGTCTACCCCTATGCCGAGGGTTTGGCAGGCGTGCTGATGACCGCGCATGTGCTCGACTTCGTCTCGATCCCGGTCGCGCTTTTCATCGGGACGGTGGGCGCGGCGAGCGTATTCAAGGCGGTCTATATTGACCAGCGCGAGCTCAAATGCGCCTGTGTCGGCGGGGACAGCGACGTGCCGCTCGGCTTCGTCTCGCTGACCGAGAACTTGTTCATGATCGGCATGGGCCTTTGGATGCTCGCCAAGCCTGCAATCCTGTAGCGCGAAGCGCGCTTGCAAAAATTGCAGGCAAGCCCACCTAGTCGGCTAACACACCTATTGGGTCGGGAGGGTCTGGTTGATGAAGCACCATCGTGACAGCACGCTCAGCAAATCTTCACATCACAACTTGTGTTGCAGTTTGGCAACACTATATCCTGACGGCTATCCATTGAGGGGTCTCTGAAGCCATGAATCTCGAAAAGTTTACCGACCGCGCAAAGGGCTTTCTTCAGTCCGCGCTGACCGTTGCGATCCGCATGAATCACCAGCGGATCAGCCCGGTTCATATCCTGAAGGCGCTGCTGGAGGACGATGAGGGCATGGCCGCTGGCTTGATCCAGCGCGCAGGCGGCGATGCGTCGGCGGCGGTGAGCGCAGTGGATCTGGCCCTTGCCAAAATTCCGGTGGTGACGGGCGGCGGCGCGCAATCGCAACCCGGCCTCGATAACGATGCTGTGCGCGTACTTGATGGTGCAGAGACGCTCGCGGAGAAAGCAGGCGATGCCTATGTCACCGTTGAACGCCTTCTCACCGCGCTCGCGCTTGCCCCGGGAGAGACCGCGAACGCGATGAAGTCGGCGAATATCTCGCCCCAGTCGCTGAACGCGGCGATCGAAGACCTGCGCGGCGGCAAAAAGGCGGACAGCGCCAACGCCGAGAGCACCTATGATGCGATGGAGAAATTCGCCCGCGACCTGACGCAGGCCGCGCGCGACGGCAAGCTTGACCCTGTGATTGGCCGCGACGAGGAAATCCGCCGGACCGTCCAGATCCTCGCCCGCCGGACCAAGAACAACCCCGCGATCATCGGTGAGCCCGGCACGGGCAAGACCGCAATAGCTGAGGGCCTTGCGCTGCGCATAGCCAATGGCGATGTGCCCGATAGCCTGAAGGGCCGCACTTTGATGAGCCTCGATTTGGGATCGCTGATCGCGGGCGCCAAATATCGCGGCGAGTTCGAAGAGCGCCTCAAATCGATCCTCGACGAAGTGCGCCATGCCGATGGCAACATCATTCTGTTCATTGACGAGATGCACACGCTGATCGGGGCGGGGGCTTCTGAGGGTTCCATGGACGCCTCCAACCTTTTGAAACCTGCGTTGAGCCGCGGAGAGCTGCACTGCATTGGCGCGACCACGCTCGATGAATATCAGAAATATGTCGAGAAAGACCCCGCGCTCCAACGCCGGTTCCAGCCGGTCTATATCGAAGAGCCATCGGTTGACGACACGATCAGCATCCTGCGCGGGGGCGCTATCCCTTCGGCGCGGGTCAGGCCTACACGCGTTTCGATTTCGGCCCGCCGGTGCTGGGCGAAGCGACGCTCGCCGGGCCCGCTGCGATGGCGGAGGTCTCGGTCGCGGTCGTCAATTC
>JBCBKF010000078.1:0-9534 GCA_038522255.1 Pseudomonadota bacterium | reverse complement strand
GCCCTCGCGGATACCGCGGATCGCGGCGATCTCGGCGCTGACCTTCTCGGCTGGCAGGATGCCGCCCTTGCCCGGCTTTGCCCCCTGCGACAGCTTGATCTCGAACATGCGAACCTGTTCGTGGCTCGCCACTTCGCGCAGCTTGTCATCCGACAGGTTGCCCTCCTCATCGCGCACGCCGTATTTCGCCGTGCCGATCTGGAAGACGATGTCGCACCCGCCTTCAAGGTGGAACGGGGAGAGCGCGCCTTCGCCCGTGTTCATCCAGCACCCCGCCCTTGCCGCGCCTTGGGAAAGCGCGGTGATCGCGGGCCGTGACAGCGCCCCATAGCTCATGCCCGAAATGTTGAAGAAGGATGGCGCGTCATAGGGAATGCGCGCAGCGCCCCCGTGTTCTGGCCCGCCTATGCGCATGGGGCGCGAGGGTACGGCTTCCTGATCAAGCACCGGCCACGGGCAATTCACGAAAATCGGCGTGCCCACCGGCTCCAGATTGCGGGTCGAACCAAAGGCGACATTGGTCGAGATGCCCTGGCTTGCTTCGTTCACCCATTCGCGCTGGGCGCGGTTGAAGGGCATTTCCTCGCGGTCCATCGCAAAGAAGTACTGGCGGAAGAACTCGCCCAGTTCCGACAGGATATAGCGCATCCGGCCGATCACCGGGTAATTACGCCGGACGGTATCGCTTGTCTGGAACCGGTCGATGAAAAACAGCACGACCAGCGAGAGGGCAATAAAGCCTACCACCAGCACAAAGATATTGGTGATCAGGTCGAGAACGATATGCATGGCCAGGCCTCCCCTTGAAACAGTACATGATGTTTCGATGGCAAGGGTACATCGGTTACGCGTCAGGCACGATGATAAAAGCTATGCCCGTCCGACGCTCAAGTAGGTAAAGCCGCGATCCCGGACATCGTCCGGCGTGTAGATGTTGCGCAGATCGACCAGCACGGGAGAATTGGCAAGTTCCATCACCCGCCCCAGATCAAGCGCCCGGAACGCGTCCCATTCGGTCACGATTACGACCGCATCGGCACCGGCAATCGCTTCGTATGGGTCGTGACACATATTGACGTTGGGCATCATGGACTTGGCCAGTTCCATGCCTTCGGGGTCAAACGCAGCGACTTCAACGCCCGCATCGCTCAGCGTTTGCGCAATCGCGATTGAAGGGCTGTCGCGCATGTCGTCGGTATTGGGCTTGAAGGTGAGGCCGAGCAGCGCGGCTTTCTTGCCGCGCGCTGCGTCCGCTCCGCCCAGCGCGTCAAGCACTTTGCGACCCATGGCGCGTTTGCGGCTGTCGTTTACCTTCACCACCGCTTCGACGATGCGGGTGGGGCTGTCGTAGTCTTCGGCCGTCTTCAGCAGCGCGAGCGTGTCCTTCGGGAAGCATGACCCGCCATAACCCGGCCCCGCATTCAGAAACTTCGCGCCGATGCGGTTGTCCATGCCGATGCCGCGTGCGACATCCTGGACGTTTGCACCGACTTTCTCGCACAGGTCGGCCATCTCGTTGATGAAGGTGATCTTCGTCGCAAGGAAGGCGTTGCCAGCGTATTTGATCAACTCGCTTGTGCGGCGCGAGGTGAACAGAATGGGCGATTCGTTGAGGAAGAGCGGGCGGTAAACCTCGCGCATGACATCCTTACCGAATTCATCCTCGGCGCCGATGACGATCCGGTCGGGACGCTTGAAATCCCCGATTGCGGCGCCTTCGCGCAGAAATTCAGGATTTGAGACCACGGCGAAGCGATGTTTCGTACCGGTGTCCTTGATGATCCGTTCAACCGCGTCGCCCGTTCCGACGGGCACGGTTGATTTGGTGACCACCACTGCCTCGCCCGTCAGGTTCTCGCCGACCTCGCGCGCGACTTCGTGAACGAAGGTCAGGTCCGCGTGGCCGTCACCTCTGCGACTGGGCGTACCGACCGCGATGAAGATCGCCGCCGCGCCGTCAATGCCCTCTGCGAGATTGGTCGTAAAGGATAGACGACCCGCGGCCACATTACTGGCGACCAGCCCTTCAAGGCCGGGCTCGTAGATCGGCATCACGCCTTTGTGCAAGGCCTCGATCTTTCGCGCGTCCTTGTCGATGCACACCACTTCGTGGCCAAAATCGGCAAAGCACGCGCCTGATACGAGCCCGACATAGCCTGAACCCACCATTGCAATCTTCATTGGCCCATTTGCCCCCGGTTATTCCGAATTTTGCCTTCGCGGCGCCTTACGATACGCGTCCGCCTGGCTCATTTGTTTTTTGCGTCGTTAGCGTGTCTGCGTTTTCAAGTCCCGGCAGGATCGCCGTCAAAAACCTCAATCGCGCCATCATTCGCGCTAGCTTGCAGGACCCGCCGATGATCACCTTCCAGCACCAGCGCGGTAAGCACACCTGAACGAAAAGCGCCAGTGTCAATCCCGATCCGGTTGCCGCAATCCATCACCGTGTCGAAGATCGTGTGGCCATGCACCACCACTTTTTCGAGCGGTCCTTCGTGCTGGAGGAACCGGTCGCGGATCCACAGCATGTCCTGGCGCCGTTGCTGATCAAGCGGTAGCGCGGGATCAATGCCGGCGTGCACGAACAGATAATCGCCCGCGACAATACATTCCTCAAAGCCGGCCACATAATCCAGATCATCCTGCGGGATCAGATCGGGAAGCGCCTCGAACAATTCTTCCAGCGTCAATTCCGAAAACTGCTCTTTGGACATGCCGTAGGAAAGCACCGTCTCGCGTCCACCATGCTTCAAAAAATGGCGCAGAATTTCGGGTTTTTCGAAAGATGAAAGGAACATCTCCTCGTGATTGCCCGCCAGGATCCTCACGTCGCGCTCGCACTGCCACTGGCGGGATCGGTCAATAACGCCAGCGCTTTCAGGGCCGCGATCAACCAGATCGCCGAGCAAAACCACCTGCGTGCGCGCCGGGGGGCGAGCAGCGTCATCCGCCTCTATCGCCTCGATCAGCGCTTCGTACAGGTCCAGCCGCCCGTGAATGTCGCCGATGACATAATAGCGCGTGCCATCGGGCACACAGGGCAGGCGTTCCGCGCCCTTGGGCCGGGCACCAAAAAGATTGCGCAGAGCTTCGATCATGGGGCTTGTCAGACGTGTCAGCGTCGAGTCGTAAATCGGAAGACCGCCCATAGGCATGTAGAGGTTTAACAGCAACTGAGCGGGCAAGCTCAAATCGGCTTCCCCGCGACGCCCCGACGCACGGCATGCGGTCAGTCGAGCGAGAAGTTGACCGTCGTCACGACCCGCACCTTCTTGAACGGGCTGTCGGCCTGACCCCAGCCGCCTGCAGAGCCATCGCGCGCCTCGATCGAGAAATAGCCTTGGGTGGCGCTTTTGATCGGCCCTACGCCGGCCCCTGAATCTTGCGCAAATTGCTGCGCGGAGGCGCGCGCGTCACGTGTGGCTTGGGCGACCATTTCGGGCTTGATATCGTTGAGGCCGGTGAAGGCGTAGCTCATCCCCGAGCCCTCTTCCAGCAGCACCCCGCGGCCCACCAGATCGAATTGCCGTGCGACGGCCTTTTGCGCGCGGGCTATATCCTGCGTGCGAAGCGCCAGGCGCTGGCGCACCGTGTAGGTCGTCACCCCGCGATTGGTGTAGCTGGAGACGTTGGCACCGGTCGGCTGCAAGGCATCGGCGGGAAAGCCGAGATCGTCAAAGAAATCGCGGATGGACTGTGTATCGCGTCGCACCTTGGCCTGCGCGCTGGCAAGGTCGGTCGAATTGGCGGAATAGGAAATCGTCCAGGTTGCAAGGTCTGCAGTCACGTCGCGCTCTGCAAGGCCGCGCACGGTGACGGAGCGCTCCGCATCCTTGGCTCGCAACAGGCCATCGCCGAGCAGGTAGCCGCCTGCGGTCAGCCCCACAGCGGCAATCGCGGCAGTGCCAAACCAGCGTAGGGTTGTGGAACGGTTCATATCAGAGCCGCTAGGGATGGGGGTGGATTGGGTTTCAGTCTCGCTCATCGGGTTCCTCCTGGTTTCAACACGATGAGTTGTGCATCATTAGCGATGAACCGTTTTTGAACGGCGCACGGTTTCGTGCGAGATCGCCGCGCGATCCGCGCATTGCGTTCGTGAGATCGCCCGATGGCATTTCAGTGCAATTGCTTTACGAATCCTCGCGAGAGCTGCGAGAGCCCCGGCAAGCATGGCGAATGTGGGCGGCTGGCAGGCTAAGGCACGAGAGACTACGGTCCGGTGCCTGTAGATGCGCGAGCTTCGGCCTCTTGCGGAGGCAAGCCTTGTTCGTCGCCATCGACCTCGGGGTGATCGGTGGTGAGGCGCAACACCACATAACCAAGCACTGCCGAAATCAACGACCCCATCAGAATGCCGATCTTGGCTTCCTCTTTGAGGATCGGGAAAGCGGGGAATGCAAGCTCGCCGATAAACAGGCTCATCGTAAAACCAATGCCGCACAGGATCGACACGCCCCAAATCTCAGCCCAGCTCGCTTTGGCCGGACGCGGCGCGAACCCCGTCTTGTCGGCGGCAAAGACCGTTGCGAACACACCCAATTGCTTGCCCACGACCAGGCCCGCCGCGACCGCGATGGGCAGCGGGTCGAACAAGGCTTCGACGCCCATGCCCTTGAACGAGACCCCGGCATTGGCAAAGCCGAAAATCGGCACGATCAGATAAGCGCTCCACGGCGACAGCGAGTGCTCAAGATGCTCGAGCATGGAACTGCCATCGCTGCGTTTCAGCGGGATCATGAAGGCCGCCAGAACGCCCGCAATCGTTGCGTGGACCCCAGTGTTGAGCACGCAATACCACAGAAGGAGCGTGAGAAGGATGTAAGGCAAAAAGATGCTGACCCGCAGACGGTTCAGCGCAAACATTGCGCCCAGAACCGCGGCTGACGCGCCCAGCCAGCCAAGGAAGTAGGCGAGCGATTCAATCTCTGTGTAAAACAGCGCGATCACAAGGATTGCGCCGATATCGTCGACAATTGCGACGGTGAGCAGGAACAGCCGCAAGGATGAAGGCACGCGGCTTCCCAAGAGGCCAAGCACACCCATTGCAAACGCAATGTCGGTCGCTGCTGGGATGGCCCAACCGCGGGTGTAATCGCCGCCGCCTGAAACCAGCATATACACCGCCGCCGGGGTCAGCATTCCTGCCAGCGCGGCGATCATCGGAAGACGCCGCGCGGCGGGATCGGACAGGCTACCGCTAACGATTTCGCGTTTTACTTCCAGCCCGACAACAAAAAAGAATATCGCCATCAACCCGTCATTGATCCACAAATGGAGATCGTCGAGCTTTTTGATCGGCGTCCACGGCAGGTGACCGTAAAACAGTTGCTTGTACTCATCCGCGAAGGCCGAATTGGCGGCCAGCATTGCTGCTCCCGCAACGATTATCAGCAATACTCCGGCCGAGGCATCGCTCGAAAGGAAAGCTCGCACGGGTGCGAGAATTGGCCGCAGCGAAGAAGGAGACTCTGAAATTGGTTCTGACATAGGCCCTCAAGCAATTGGCAAGAGTTGAACGGGTTGCAAGTTGAGTCGTGTAAAGTTAGATGAAATTACGAATTCAGTAAGGATTGATGCGGGCGTAAGGAATAATTGTCGTGTGGGAATTACTGGCGCTGGTGCAGTATGAATTATTGTTGTTTGCCGGATTTTTCTTCCTGATTGGCGCCATCGACGATATCCTAATCGACGCCTTATGGGTGTGGTTGAAAATCACAGGCAAGGCGAAAACCCCTCTGGTCCATCGCGCCGAATTGGTCAAACAACCGCTCAACGGCCCCGTTGCTGTTTTTATCCCCGCCTTGCACGAAGCAGCCGTCATTCGCGCAACACTCGTACATGCCCTCACCGTCTGGCCGCAAGCCGGATTGCGAGTGTATGTCGGCTGTTATCCGAACGATCCGGACACCATCGCGGCTGCCATGAAAGCAGCGTCCGAATGCGCCAGATCGGGCGATCATCGCTTGCGCATCGTCATCCATGACCGCCCAGGCCCTAGCACCAAGGCCGATTGCCTCAATCGCCTGCACCAGGCGCTGCGCGATGATGAACGGCGCAGCGGAAGGCTGTTTGCCAGCGTGGTTTTTCACGACGCGGAGGACATGGTTGATCCCGGTGCGCTCAGCATGCTTGATGAGGCGATCGCTGAAGGTGCAGATTTTGTACAGATCCCGGTCGAGCCGTTGCCACAGGAACAAAGCCGATGGCTGGGAAGCCATTATTGTGAGGAATTCGCCGAGGCGCATGGCAAGGCGATGGTGGTGCGCGAGGCGCTGGGAGCTGCCTTGCCTGCAGCTGGCGTCGGCTGCGCGGTCTCGCGTCGCGCGCTGCACCAATTGTCGAGGCGACGGATTGATGGCGCGCCGTTCGAGGCCCAGTCCCTGACAGAGGATTATGAGCTTGGTCTCGCGATATCCTCCATGGGAGGGACCGCGCGGTTCATTCGGGCGCGCGGCGAAGATGGCGCCTTTGTCGCAACGCGGGCCTTTTTCCCGAACCGGCTGTCGCATGTCGTGCGTCAGAAGACGCGGTGGGTCCATGGGATCGCCTTGCAGGGCTGGAACCGGATGGGATGGACGCGAGGCGTGCTGGAGACATGGATGCGCGCGCGCGATCGTCGTGGCCCGTTATCCGCTCTGGTCCTGCTGGTCGGCTACACGCTGCTCCTGCTGACTATGACTTTGTGGATCGCTGCGGAGGCCGGGTTCGCGCCCGAGTTGTCTCTTTCGCCGCTGCTTGCGCTTTTGATCGGCGCGAATTTTGCAGCTTTTGCCTGGCGCGCGGCGTGGCGCTTTGGATTTACCGCACAAACCCATGGCTGGCGCGAAGGCGTGCGCGCCGTCTTGCGCATACCGCTCACCAATGTGATTTCCATTCTGTCTGGTCGGCGAGCGATTGTTGCTTACGCCCGCACGCTTGGCGGGCGCAAGGTTGAGTGGGACAAGACCCCGCATCTCAGCCACCCGGCGAGCGTTGCGGTCGTATCAAAGGCGACGGTCGGTTCGCAAATGGCAAGCTCAAAGAGCGCTGCATGATGGGGTCAGAACGTGAGGCGCTGATCGACGAAAGCGTCCGGGATGATCAGTCGCAGCGTTACTTCGGCCCGCTGGCAATGCTCGCACTGCTGCTGGTAGTCTGGGTAGCAGGACGCCTCGCCTTGTGGGAGAGCCCGCTGCCCGGTTCCGCCGTGATGCCCGGCATCGCCCAGGCATCTTCAGCCGAGGCATTTTCAGCGGCGGCATCTCCGGCAAAGGTATCTGCAGGCGAGGCTGAGGGCGTGCCGGTCATACAGCGCGCGGTTGGCAACCCATTGGTCTCCAGCAAATCGCTACGCGCGCGAAATGGGGGCATCGCACCTGCCCACGACGGGGGCGGCGAGCTGGCTGGCCTCGCACAGACGCAGCCGCAGGCCTTGGAAGCAGCACCGTCGTCTAAGCAGGAAACCTCTCAGCAAGGGGGCGCCCCGCCAGCAGTTCTCGCTCAGCGCGCGCCTGACGCCGGTCCGCCCGTATTGTCTGGCACGCCGCCTTTCGCGCCTGCGCCGCGAGCGCCAGCAACCCCCGGCAAAGCCAATCGCTGGACGCTCGATAGCTGGGCCTTCCTGCGCGAAGGATCAGGCTCAGCGCCCATCGCGCAAGGCCGCGTTCCTGTCTACGGTGCGAGCCAGATCGGCGCTATCCTGCAATATAGCCTCGCCCCTGCGATCCGCAGTGATCCGCGCCTTTACGTCCGGGCCTATCGCGCCTTGCTCGATCAGCCAGAAAGCGAGATTGCCGTGGGTCTGTCCGCCCGCCCGGTGGCAAAATTGCCCGTGCGCGGCGCGGTGGAAGTGCGTTTGACTGACAGCCAGTTCGGCACCGATGTGCGCCCCGCCGCCTATGCGGTGACCGAAATCCCGCCGATTGCCCTTCCTCTGGGCCTGTCCGCGGAAATTTACGCGGGCGCCGGCTATGTCGGGGGAGTGGCAGACACCGCTTTTGTCGATGGTCAGGTGAGCCTCGTGCGCAAGGTCGCAAGCTTTGATCTTGAGCGCGAAGACGATGTCAGGATCAGCTTTGGTGCAGGGGCTTGGGGAGGAGCGCAGCGCGACGCCAACCGCCTTGATATCGGGCCTACCATGCGCGTGGAGACGGTGATCGGGACGATTCCGGCGCGTATCTCGCTTGATTACCGTGAGCGCGTTGCGGGTGACGCTGCGCCTGTCTCGGGGGTTGCCGCGACCCTTTCGACGCAGTTCTGAAGGCGCTTTACCAGGCGAACGCACGCCAACGGTGCAGTGATAAGCGCGACAAGAAGCGAATTGGCGCAATCAACGCCTTCCAAGCGCGCTCGCGCTGCGTTAATCGCCGTGAGCACCATGGATGTCTACCTTCCCATCGCCAACCTTTCGGTCAACGGCCTCTATATCGTCCTTCTGGGCGGGTTGACGGGCATCTTATCGGGGCTGTTCGGCGTTGGCGGAGGGTTTCTGACAACGCCCTTGCTGATCTTCTACGGCATTCCGCCCACGGTCGCGGCCGCGTCCGCCGCAACGCAGGTGACCGGTGCCAGTGTTTCGGGCGTGCTTGCGCATTCGCGCAACAAGGGCGTCGATTATCGCATGGGCAGCGTCATGGTCGCCGGCGGTGTCATCGGAGCGCTGGTCGGCGCCTTTTTCTTTCGCCTGTTGCAATCGCTCGGGCAGATCGATGTGGTGATCAGCATGCTCTATGTCGTGATGCTCGGCACGATTGGCGCGCTGATGATGCAAGAGGCGCTCGCCGGACTGCTGCCCAGCGTTACGGCGGCCTATAGCGGGGATCAGGCGCGCCGCCGACGCCACCACCCGCTGGTCGCCGGGCTGCCTTATCGCTGGCGATTTTACGCCTCGGGCCTGTATATCTCGCCGCTTGCGCCCTTGATCCTGGGCATCCTGGTGGGCATTTTGACGATGCTGATGGGTGTAGGCGGCGGCTTTATGCTTGTGCCTGCCATGCTGTATATCCTCGGGATGAGCGGCAATGTCGTGGTTGGAACCTCGCTGTTCCAGATCCTGTTCGTGACCATGGTGACCACCATGACGCACGCTTTGACGACGAAGGCGGTGGATATCATTCTGGCTGGCCTGCTGCTTCTTGGATCGGTGCTCGGCGCGCAATTTGGCACGCAGATAGCGATGAAGGCGCGGCCCGAAGTGCTCCGGCTGGTGCTCGCAGCTATCGTTCTCGCCGTGGCGTTACGGATGCTTTATGGCCTGGGTATTCAGCCCGATGAGATCTACACGGTGAGCCCGCTGTGAGCGATCGCCTGGCGGCAAAGGCTCTGTTTCTGGGGCTGGCTGCAGCGTTTTTGTCAGCGCAAAGCGAGCCGGTCCTCGTGCCGGAAGTCAGCCAGTCGCGTATCGAGGTCCGCCAGGGTTTTACAGGAGCCAATCTGTTGCTTTACGGCGCGGTGATCGCGCCCGCCGGGACGAACGAGGAATACGATATCGTCGTCGTTCTAAAAGGCCCTTCCGAAGCGATCCGCCTGCGCGAAAAGGAACGTATCGCGGGCATC
>JBCBKF010000077.1:0-9604 GCA_038522255.1 Pseudomonadota bacterium | reverse complement strand
CCATGCACCTCCCAGTCTGGACCGCGCCTGAACCCGGCGCAGCAGCCGATCGCCTAGAGGTAGTCTTGCTGCGGCATGCCCAGCACGTGGAAACCGCCATCGACGCGGATAATCTCGCCGGTCGTGCACGCGCCGACATCCGAGCACAGATAGACCGCAGTCCCGCCCACCGCTTCGAGTGTCGCGTTCGCACGCAAGGGCGCGTTGCTTTCTGTATGCTTCCAGGTCTTGCGCGCACCGCCAATGACCGAACCCGCGAGCGTTTTCATCGGGCCCGGACTGATCGCGTTGACGCGGATGCCTTCGGGCCCCAGATCATCGGCCAGATAACGCACCGCCGCCTCAAGCGCGGCCTTGGCGACCCCCATAACGTTGTAATTGGGCGTTACTCGGGTCGATCCCATATAGCTCAGCGTGATCACCGTTCCGCCCTTCCCTACCATCATCGGATGGGCCCGGCGCGCGACTTCGATCAGGCTGTAGGCCGAGATATCAAGCGAATTCCTGAAGTTCTCACGCGAGGTATCAAGGATGCGGCCGGTCAGTTCCGACTTGTCGGAATAGGCGATCGCATGGATGACGAAATCAAGTTGCCCCCAACGCTCTTCCAGCACCGCAAACGCGGCATCAAGGGTGGCGTCATCGGTGACGTCAACATCAAGCATGATGTCAGAGCCCACGCTTTGCGCCAGCGGTTCGAGGCGCTTGCCAAAGGCGTCGCCCTGATAGGTGAAGGCCAGCTCAGCGCCCGCATCCGCGCACGCTTTGGCAATACCCCAGGCAATCGAGCGCTCATTCGCAACGCCCATCACCAGACCCCGTTTTCCGGCAAGCACGCCCATCGTTAGTTCACCTCGCTCATTGGTCAGACCCGCATCCGATCGAGTTAACCGCGAAACTTCGACAACAGCATAGAACCGTTGGTTCCGCCAAACCCGAATGAATTGGTCATAACCGTATCAAGCTCCGCATTTTCCACCAGTTGCGTGGCGATTTCCTCAGGCTTCAAGGCCGGATCAAGCGTTTCGACATTGATCGAGGGGATGATAAAATCGTGTTCAAGCGCAAGCAGACAGTAGATCGCCTCTTGTGCGCCGGTCGCCCCCTGGCTGTGCCCAGTCATGGATTTCGTCGAACTGACCGGCGGGGTTACACCTTCTCCAAACACGCGCCGCACCGCTTCGATCTCACCGACATCGCCGACCGGTGTCGAAGTGCCGTGCGCGTTGATATAGCTGACCGCGCGATCTTCGCCGAGCGTCCGCAGCGCGCCGCGCATCGCACGTTCACCGCCCTCGCCCGACGGTGCGACCATGTCCGCGCCATCGGACGTCGCGCCAAAGCCGGTGACCTCGGCGTAGATCTTCGCGCCGCGCGATTGCGCGTGTTCGAGGCTCTCGAGCACTACCATACCGCCGCCACCCCCAATCACGAAGCCGTCGCGGTCGGCATCAAAGGCCCGGGATGCGCGTGTCGGTGTATCATTATACTTGCTCGACATCGCACCCATGGCGTCAAATAGGCAGGACAGCGTCCAGTCGAGCTCTTCGCCCCCGCCGCCGAACATGACGTCCTGCTGCCCCAGCGCAATCTGTTGCGCGGCCATGCCGATGCAATGCAGCGAAGTGGAGCAGGCCGAGGTAATCGAGAAGTTTACGCCCTTGATCTTGTACGCGGTCGCAAGGTTCGCGCTCACAGTCGAGGACATGGTCTTGGGAACGGCGAACGGCCCGATCCGCTTAGTCGCGCCCGTTTTCAGCACCGTCTGGTGCGCAGTCAGCATCGCTGATGTTGACGGTCCGCCCGATCCCGCGATCACGCCCGTCATCGGGTTGACGACATCATGGTCTTCCAGCCCCGCATCCGCAATCGCCTGTCCCATTGCGATATAGGCGTAGGCGGCCCCCGGCCCCATGAAACGCAAGGTCCGCTTGTCGACATGGTCCGCAACATCCAGATCGATCGCACCCGCAATCTGCGAGCGAAAGCCGTGCTCGGCCATGGCTTCGTTACAGGAGATGCCTGAGCGGCCCGCCTTGAGCGAAGCAAGCACCTCATCAGCATTGTTGCCAATCGAGGAGACAATCCCAAGGCCTGTAATTACGACGCGACGCATGTCTGTTCTCACGCCCCTGATGCCCTCAGGCTTCAGAAAGGGCGACTTTCATATCTTTGACGGTGTAGATGATCTCGCCATCGGCCTCGACACGGCCATCGGCAACGCCCATGGTCAGGCGCCGGCTTTGAACAGCTTTGGTGAAATCGACGAAATAGGTGAGGCGCTCTCGCTCCGGGCGCACCATGCCGGTGAGCTTCACTTCACCCACGCCCAAAGCATAGCCACGCCCCTGCCATCCTCGCCAGCCCAGATTGAACCCCGTGAGTTGCCACAAGGCATCGAGACCCAGGCATCCCGGCATGATCGGATTGCCGGGAAAATGGCATTCAAAAAACCACAGATCAGGAGCAATATCGAATTCGGCCACCACGTGGCCCTTGCCATTGGGCCCGCCATCGCCCGAAATATCGGTGATCCGGTCGATCATCAGCATGGGCGGAGCGGGCAATTGCGCGTTGCCGGGACCAAAAAGTTCACCGCGCGCGCATTTCAGCAGATCGTCCCTGTCAAAAGTGGTTGGGAAATCTGTCATCCCCGGCAATACCCCCTAATTTCTGATTGTCTTGGTGCGGGGGCGCGTAGCACTCCCCATGTCCAAGGAAAAGGGCACTGGCCCTCTCGGTTGATAAGTGAAGATGTCTATCGAAGCGCCTAAGTCCCGCCGTTGGCGCAGACTTGAATATCGCCAGGTTCGGTGCGATTCCGCCCGCGTTCGAAGCGCGCAAAATAGCCCTCAATATCGGGTTTCTCGGTGAATTCGACAAGATGATAGCCGACCGCTTCGAACTCACAAAATAGCAGCGCGTGCGGAATGCCGCGTTGGCCGATAGGGCGCTCGGCTTCGACGATGATGATTTCGCCGCCTGCGTTAAGCGCCGGCCACAAGCGCCAGAGAAAGGCGTATGGCTCAGTCACTTCGTGATAAACATGAACAAGGAAGATGCGATCAAAACTATCGACCGGCAATTGCGGATCGTCGGGCTTGCCGAGTTTGATCGAGATGTTCTCGAGCCGCTCGCGCTCTACCCGGCTGCCAAGCCGATCAAGCGCGTCGCGATCGATATCCTGCGCCAGGACACGGCCGGTCTCGCCCACTCGTTCCGCAAGACGCACGGTGTAATAACCCTCGCCTGCGCCGATATCTGCGACAGTCATACCCGGCAGAATGTCCGCCATATTCATGACCTTGACTGCTTCACCGCGCTCATCACGCACATCCTCGGTCGAAAACTCGCTGAAGGATTTGTCAGGCAGGGGCCGATCGGGCAGCGGGAATTCGAGGGCTGTGTCCGGACGCAAGCTATCGTCACCAAACGGATCACAACCGCTTAATAAGAGCGCTGCAAGCGCCAGGCAACCCGGAGTTCGGATCACTCAACATCCTCCACATCGACAGTCTCACCCGTTACCCTCTGGGCCAGCGCTGCCGAAATGAACGGATCGATCTCCCCATCCAGCACCTTGTCGGGTGAACTGGAAGTGACGCCGGTGCGAAGATCCTTCACCATCTGATAGGGTTGGAGAACGTAGGAGCGGATCTGGTGGCCCCAACCAATGTCGCTCTTTTCCTGATACTCGCCGCTGGCCGCCGCTTCGCGCTCAGCCATCTCGCGCTCAAACAGACGCGCCTTGAGCATGTTCATGGCAGTCGCGCGGTTCTTGTGCTGCGAGCGGTCGTTCTGACTGGCGACCACTATGCCAGTGGGCTGGTGGGTGATGCGCACCGCGCTGTCGGTGGTATTGACGTGCTGTCCCCCCGCCCCGCTCGCACGATAGGTGTCGATCTTGAGGTCAGCGGGATTGATTTCGATGTCGATGTCATCATCGATCACCGGATAAACCCAGACGCTTGAAAAGCTGGTATGGCGTTTGGCCGCGCTGTCATAGGGGCTGATGCGTACCAGGCGATGAACGCCGCTCTCGGTCTTGCCGTAGCCATAGGCGTTTTCGCCCTTGATCAGCAGCGTCGCGGACTTGATGCCAGCCTGATCGCCCGCTTGATATTCAACGGTCTCAGCCTTGAAGCCGCGCTGTTCAGCCCAGCGCGCATACATGCGAAACAGCATCTCGGCCCAGTCCTGGCTCTCTGTACCGCCTGCTCCTGCATGGATTTCGAGATAGGTGTCATTCGCGTCCGCCTCTCCCGACAGCAAGGCTTGAACCTTGTCTGCGTCTGCGCGGTGCGCGAGTTTTTCGAGGGTAGCCAGACCATCACTAACGACGCTCTCTTCACCCTCCATCTCACCCATTTCGATGAATTCGATAGCATCGGTCATCTCGCCCGAGATCGCATTGACGGTGTTCACCGCGTTTTCCAGCAACTTTTGTTCGCGGCTGATTTTCTGCGCTTCCTTGGGATCATCCCACAAGGTGGGATCCTGCACGCGCGCGTTGAGTTCATCAAGGCGCCTTAGCGCGCGTTCCCAATCGAGCGACTGACGAACGAGCGCGAGTGCTGCCTCGATCCGGTCGATATGAGCTTGGGCCTCAGCCCGCATGGCGTATCCTTCACAAAATCCAAAGCGTTCGCACTAGCGCCCGACCCCTGATTGTAAAGCGCAGGGGCAAGACGCGCCGGGACTATCGCCACAGATTATTTGGAGAGGCGTTTGACCGCGTCAAGCGTGCGGCCAACATGCTCGCGGTAATCGCCCGAGGAATAGACGGTTGCGATCCGGCCACCGGGCGCGATGACATAGGAGGTGCGGCTGGCATAGGGACTGGAAGCGCCGCCAACGTCATAATCCTCCATGATCTCGAAGCTGGCCACTCCGACGGGAAATGCGTCACGGCATTCCTCGCGGCTGAAGCGTTTCAAAGTTTCGATATCATCGTTCGACATGCCGATCACGCTGGCGCCAGCGGCTTGGAAGTCCGGCATGGCGCTGGCGAAGGCGTTGGCCTCAAGAGTGCAGCCGGATGTGAAGGCCTTGGGATAGAAATAAAGCACGACGGGCCCTTGCTTAAGTGCGGTTGCAAGGCTGAAGCCAAATTCCTTGCCGGCCATCGCGGCCTTGGTCGTGAAAACCGGCGCCTTGGCCCCTTCCGAGAGGTCGGCGTGGGCGGGCGCGGTCAAGGTGAGAGCCAGCAAGGCGGCGGCGACAAGGCGGATGCCGTGGGGGCGGATGCAATGGATCATAATGGCATAAACCGTCAAACGGTCCGTTGAGTTCCGAATGGATGTCACAAGCCATCCAGAGGTGAGGGAGTGTCAGTAAATGCCGCCCTGATCCTCGGCAAAGTTTTCCGGGATACCTTCCTCGCGGCCTCCCGCCTCGCCGTTGCGGCCCGCTTCGATCAGCGCGAGAATCTCTGCCCGCTTGGCTGCGATTTCATCCTGCCGGGTCGAACGCTGGGGTTCGGTGTTGGGCTTGAACGCCTCCCAGATTATGTCAGCCAGCGGATCATCGCTGGGCCAGCCGTCAAACACGCGTTTTCCGGTACGACGATCAACGCGTACCATCCGCACGCCTTCGGGTGCAACAGCGGGCAGCGCAGACCACCGGTCGCGCGACTTCTCGATCATGGCTTTCACGATCGGCGCAGCGATTGTACCGCCATAGGCATAGCCACCCAGATTGCGAGGCGTGTCAAAGCCAAGATAGGCGCCCACCACCATGCGCTGCGTCCCGCCGATAAACCAGACGTCCTTTGGTCCGGTAGTTGTGCCTGTTTTCCCGAAAAGCGGGAGTTCAAGACTGCGCAAATTGGTCGCCGTGCCGCGGGTGATGACGCCTTCAAGCATGTGCATGGTCTGAAACGCAGTGCGCGCGTCCATGGCCTGACGCCCTTTAAGGCCCATGCGCGGCATCGCCGAACCATCCCATTCATCCATATTGCAAGTGCGGCAATTGCGCGTGTCAGCGCGCCAGATAACCTTGCCGCGGCGATCCTGAACATAGTCGATCACCGTCGGCGTATTGAACCGGCCATGATTGGCGAGCGCCGAATACGCCGCCACCATCCGCATCACGGTGCTCTCTTCCGATCCAAGTGCGGTCGCAGCGTAAGGATCCGCCTCGCCGATCTCGAGACTCTCGATCGTATCCACCACGTTTTCCATGCCCGCCTGCATACCGATCTGTACCGTCATGATGTTCTGCGACTGTTCAAGACCATAGCGCATCGGAAACTGGCCCGCGCGCCCGCCTCGAATGCATTTTTCGCCCAGGCCCGAACCCTGATAATAGCAAAAGCGCGTGTTATCGATCTGCGTCGAAGGCGTCATTCCCTCGTCCAACCCGGTGGCGTAGACGAACGGCTTGATCGTGGAACCCGGCTGGCGAAAGGCCTGCGTTGCGCGGTTGAAATCGCCCAGGCGATCGTCGAACCCGCCCTGCATCGCGAGCACGCGGCCATATTGCGCGCTTTGTACGACAATTCCCCCCTGTGCTTCAGGCAGGTTTGCAACGCTGTATGCGCTGCCTTCCGGCTTCACAGCGATCACGTTGCCCACTTTAAGGTTGCGCGGCCTCCGAGCCATCCGTAAAGCCGACGCTAGTCGCGGAAGCCGACCGCTGCGTGACAACCCCCACGCGCCAATCCCGGTATTTGACGCTTAGGTAAGAGCTCGCCAACTGTCCCTGCCAATTGCCCGCTTCCATGTCGATTGTCGCGATGGCGCCACCCCAGGGGTTTCCGCGGCCGCGATGGTACCGCAACAGCCCCTCGCGCAACGCCTGGCGCGCAGCATTCTGCAGATCCATGTCGAGCGATGTGCGCACCCACAAACCGCCAGCATAGACGCTGTTGTCGCCTTCTTCTGCGGTTTCACCGAACTCGGCGATCAATTGGCGGCGTACCTCTTCGAGGAAATAGCCCGCATCCGCGCTGCGCTGCGAACGTTGGCGCACCAGGCCAAGGGGCTTGTTCGCTGCCGCTGCGCGCTCGGCCTCGGTAATATAGCCATTGTCCTCCATTTGCTGGAGAACAAAGCCGCGCCGCGCAAGCGCCGCTTGTTCCTCGCCGCGCCGGCCATAGCGCTCTGGTGCTTTGGGCAGGATCGCCAGAAAAGCGATTTCGTGCAGGTCAAGCTCGCCCACATCCTTGTCGAAATAGGCGCGCGCCGCTGCCTGCACTCCGTAAGACCGCCGCCCGAGCGGGATTTCGTTAAGGTAAAGCTCAAGGATCTCCTGCTTGCTCAGCACGCCTTCAATCCGGCTGGCAAGGATCATCTCCTTAAGCTTGCGCGTGACGGAATATTCATCCCCCAAGAGCAGGATCTTGGCGAGCTGCTGCGTGATCGTAGACCCGCCCACCGCACGTTGGCCCGATCCGTACTTGGTGACATAGTCAAACACCGCGTTGGCCGTTCCGGTGAAGTCTACGCCGCCATGGTTGTAAAAGGTCTTGTCCTCGGCCGAGATATAGGCCTGCTTCAGCCGCTCGGGGAAATCGGCATATTGCAATTGCACGCGTCGCTCGCGCGCATAGGAATGGACGATCTCTCCATCGATGCCGCGGACCACAGTGGGCAGCGGCGTTTCGTATTCCAGAAGGCTTTCCGCATCCGGCAGATCGCTTGCCAGCCACACAAACAACGCGATCCAAATACCAACAGCGATCACCGCTGCGAGCACTAGCAATTTATACCATATGCTCGCGCGCCATCTTGCAAGCAGCCAGGCTGCTGCGCCACTGATATCGCGTTTCAGCCGGTGGCGCGCATAGGCAAAAAAGGAAAGGTCGGCAGTGTCAGTCATGGCTCACAGCGCGAAGTACAACAGGGCGCAAAACGGTTCCAGCGCTTTTGAAGCCGATAGGCGGTGTCACTGATCGGAACCATTTGCTTCTTTAGTATCGGTGCGACGCGCAAAATAGACGCGTGTCGCGCGCGCAAGCACATCAGCGTAGGCATTGCGCCCTTCTTCGGTGGTCAGCTTGGCCCGGTCTTCGCGGTTGGTGACAAAGCCGCTTTCGAACAGCACGGCGGGGACATCAGGCGCGCGCAGCACAGCCAGTGCAGCGGACCGTAAGGCGGCCGGGTGAAACGCGATCCGGCTTTGTCCCTCGCGCTGGATCAGGCGCGCAAATTCGGTTGATTCCTCCTGCGTTTTGCCCTGCGACAATTCCACCAGCACACGGCTTACCACATCGCCCTGGTCTTCGATCGTGACACCGTTCAGCCGATCTGCGTTGTTTTCCCGCGCCGCAAACCGCGCAGCGGCCTCGCTCGAGGCTTCGTTGGACAAGGTGTAAATGCTCGCGCCAGACACCTGGCTAAGATCGCCGGCCGAATCGGCATGGATCGACAGGAACAGGTCGGCATCAAGCTGGCGCGCGATTTCCGGGCGCTGGGCCAAGGTGACGATCCGATCCGTTTCGCGCGTCATCGCCACCCGCACGCCGCCTTCTTCAACCAGAATATCGCGCAATCGCAAAGCGATCGCCAGCACAACATCCTTTTCACGAACGCCGCCACCCACAGCACCCGGATCGCGCCCCCCATGCCCCGCGTCAATCACGATCAGCGGACGCGAGGGATCATCGGGTCCATAGATGGGCCGCGATGTCGATGACAATCCAGCACCCGATAGTGGGAACGTTTGCACATAATCGCGCCCCCAGATCGGAACCGGGATCGTCTGACCAAGCGCCATTGCGCCCCCCACCAACAGGGTTGGCAAAGTCAGAACCAGAAGCAAAAGGTCACGCACACTCATGACAGCGCGATGCTTAGTTTGTTGTGATACCTTTGCGCAAGAGAGTTGCCTGTTGAAACCCACGGTGCTAATCGCTTGAAATTGGATAAAGGTTGATGGGGCGCCTCATAGGCGCTGAAACATCGTCCCCCAGTCCATATCTCACAGGCTTCTTATTGGCGCACACCGCCTTCCACGGAGCCTCTAACCAGGTTGATGCAGTGACGGGACGGATGGCCTCGCAGATTTGTTCGGAGCGCAATGAGTGCGCAACCGGCCCCGCGAGCCTTACCGCGCATAGCGCCGCACCCTCTCTTACTGCAGACACGAATATCGCGCACAAACCACATAAGAAGCGGTTGGACCAAATCCTCCACCGCACGGGTCGCCGCGCGAGCATCCCATCGGGCGCTGGCATCGCCACCGCCTCTTTACAAACAGTTACGCGCCGTGCGCTTTGCCCGAAGGCAATCCGGCACACCGGCGTTTGGAGACACATACATGGCAACGCGCATGCTTATCGATGCGCGCCACCAGGAAGAAACCCGGGTGGCGGTTCTCAAAGGAAACCGAATTGAGGAGTTCGACTTTGAATCGGCTGAACACAAGCAGATCAAAGGCAATATATATTTAGCGAAAGTCACGCGGGTAGAGCCGTCGTTGCAGGCCGCCTTTGTCGACTTTGGCGGAAATCGCCACGGCTTCCTCGCTTTCAGCGAAATCCATCCCGACTACTATCAAATCCCGCACGAGGATCGCGCACGCCTGCTCGCCGAAGAGGCCGAGGCGGCTGAGGAAGAGGCGCGCCTGCGCGACGAGGAGGAGGACGAAGGCGTTACCCCCG
>JBCBKF010000076.1:0-9619 GCA_038522255.1 Pseudomonadota bacterium | reverse complement strand
ATCGCCCGCATTGCGGGCGATGTCAGCGGGCGAGGCGGTCATCGGGGCCACCACATTGACGCTGATGCCCATGTCGGACAGCAGGGCCGTGACCTCTTGGATATCGTCGCGGTGGCGAAAGCCAAGGGCCGTGGGGCCGATGAGGTTCGCAGTGATCTGTTTGGTGCGCGCCATGGGTTTGGCGAGCGCCTTGACGATCTGAAAGAACGTCTCATCGGCGCCAAAGTTTTCCTTGCGCTGATAGCTGGGCAGCTCCAGCGGGATGGCGGGGCAGGGCAGGTCCATGGCCTCGGACAGGCCTGCGGGGTCGTCCTGAATCAGCTCCGCTGTGCACGAGGCGCCGACGATGATCGCTTCGGGCTTGAACCGTTCGACCGCGTCCATCGCCGCGTCCTGGAACAGCTGCGCTGTGTCTTTGCCCAGATCGCGCGCTTCGAAGGTGGTGTAGGTGACGGGCGGGCGTTTGTTGCGACGCTCAATCATGGTGAACAGCAGGTCTGCGTAGGTATCACCCTGCGGCGCGTGGAGCACGTAGTGCAGCTCCTCCATCGCGGTGGCGACGCGCATCGCGCCAACATGCGGGGGCCCTTCATATGTCCAGACGGAAAGCTGCACGGCCTACACCTCCAGCCTGTCGCGCCGCCGCAGCGGACGCGCAAAAAGTTCGGCAAGGTCCCCGGCCTGATCAAAGCCATGGATCGGCGAGAAGACGAGTTCGATCGCCCATTTGGTCGTCAGCCCCTCGGCCTCAAGCGGATTGGCGAGACCCAGTCCGCATACGGTCAGGTCAGGACGGTCTTCACGCACGCGGTCCAATTGGCGATCAACATGCTGACCTTCGCTGATCCGCGCTTTGTCCGAGATCAGCGCAAGGTCGCTGGCGCAGTGGGCTCGGTGGAGATAGGGCGTGCCGACTTCGACCGGCGTCATACCCATCTCGTTCGAGAGGAAGCGCGCCAGTGGCACTTCCAATTGCGAGTCGGGAAGGAAAGTGATGCGCTTGCCTTCCAGCTCGCCGCGGGCGTGTTCCATCGCGCGCTTGGCGCGTTCGCGGCCTGGCGCGATCACCCGGTTGAAGTGCAGTTCATCGACGCCGAATTCGCGCGCAGCGGCACGCAGCCAATCGGTCGTGCCATCCGCGCCAAACGGGAACATCGCGTTCAGCCGCACCGCGCCGCGATCCTCGATCGCCATGGCCGTTTCAGCAAGGAAGGGCTGGGCCAGTAGATAGCGTGTGTTTGGGCCCACAGGCGGCAGATCCCGCGCGTTGCGCGCCGGGAAGGAGGCCACGTTTTCAATCCCAAGCTGATCAAACAGGCGCAGGAACTGGTCTTCGACGATGTCGGGCAGTGAGCCTACGATCAGAAGGTTCTTTTCAGCCGCATCGTTCACTGCGGGCATTTCGGGCACCAGCGAAGTCAGGCAGGTGTCTTCGCCTTGCGTAAAGGTCGTCTCGATGCCGCTGCCCGTGTAATTCAGGATTTTGACCTTGGGCATGTAGTGCTTGCCCAGGCGCTCGGCTGCTTTCGCCAAGTCCAGCTTGATCACTTCGGACGGGCACGATCCCACCAAAAACAGCGTCTTGATATCCGGGCGGCGTTCCAACAGGCGGGTAACCACACGGTCAAGCTCGTCCTGCGCGTCCACCATCCCGGCCAGATCACGCTCCTCCATGATCGCGGTGGCAAAACGCGGCTCGGCAAAGATCATCACGCCCGCAGCCGATTGCAGCAGATGCGCGCAGGTACGCGAACCCACCACGAGGAAGAACGCATCCTGCATCTTGCGATGCAGCCACACGATACCGGTCAACCCGCAGAACACCTCGCGCTGACCACGTTCGCGCAGTACTGGCCGGTCCTGAGCGACCGGTTTGGGGCTTGAGCAGCCGGCAAGGGTCACAGCCTCGCTCACGCTGGTGCCGCCTCAAGCGAAGCCGCTTCAAGCCGCGCGAGTCGCAGCTTCCACAGGAACTGCCCGGCGTTGATGACGTAGGTCGCATAAGCGGCCAGCGCGATCACGATCAGCGCGTCGGGCCCGTAAGACCCGGTGACCAGACCCCATAGATAAAGCGTGTGCAGCGCGATCACGACAAAGGAGAACACGTCTTCCCAAAAGAAGGCGGGTGCAAACAGCCAACGGCCGAAAACGACTTTTTCCCAGATCGAGCCGGTGATCATGATTGTATAGAGAATGAGCGTCTTCACCACGATCGAAGCGTCCGCAGCGAACGCGCCTTCGTTCGTGGCGAGCGTGCGAAGAACAAGACCGAGGCTGACCAGGAAGACAAGGAATTGCAGCGGGGCAAGCACTCCCTGAACCGTGGTCCAGACCGACTCGTCCCTGCGGCGCCGCTCTTCTGTGGTGTAGAGCGCGCCAGTGATCCCCTGACCGTTCCTGTCCTGCGGCGCGGTGCCTGCAGGCTCGACCGGGGAAACATGATCCTGTCGAGTCATCTTTAAGCGTTTGCCTCTCATGTCAGTATCAAACTGTACGCCTATGAAGCATAAGTGTCAATCTGCTTGGACGTAAAAAAAAATAGACAGTTTCATCGTCATTTGCGCCTGTCACGTTTGCGCACGGACGCAAAAGAGCGTAGGAGCCGAGTCGCCAACGTTGAAAGGGATGGCTTTGGCGACCGCTGGTCAGCCCAGGTGCGCTCCTCGCATCATTGGGTACGATGACCGGTGTTCAGGAGAGCTGGAAATGCCCGCTCCGAACAAGAATAAAGCGCGAGACGCGGCCAGAGTGCTGGGCGCCGGGAAGCGCGCGCTGCAAAAAGCCATTGCCAGTCCGCTCAGGCGCCGTAACGATCTGGGAAAAGAGTTGGAGACAGCATTCAATTCATGCGCGTCGCAAGATCAGGTGAACGCTATCCTGGAGGGCGACATCATCCCGCGTCTTTTGATGGCGCACGTAAATGGGTCCATGAAAAATGGGTCCATGAAACCTGGCCCGTTGAAACTTGGCTCGATGAAACCAGGGTCGATGATGACTGGAAACAGGAGCGGCGAGATCGACGGTAAAGACGCAGATCGCTTTGCAGCGCTTCCTTTGCAACTGGAAGCGCCGGACCTGCTGGATGAGGTTGACCGCTTCCTGCACCAGGGCATCAGCGTGGAAGCAATCTACCTTGATTTGCTTGCTCCCGCCGCTGGTCGGCTGGGGGAGATGTGGACGAGCGATGAGTGCGACTTTGTCGATGTGACGATGGGTTTGTGGCGGCTTCAGGAGGTCATGCGCGAGGTTTCGCTGCGCAGCCCTGCAGGTATCGCATCCTGTCAGAACACCCGGCGCGCGCTGTTTTGCCCGATCCCGGGCGATGTTCATTCGTTCGGCGCTCAGATGATTGATGAAGTCTTTGCTCGGGCCGGGTGGCAGAGCGAGGCCATAATGCACCCTGAGCGGCGCGAATTGCTGGATTGCCTTGCGCGACAACCAATTGATATTCTTGGACTTACTGTTTCGCGCGACTGTCCGGCGGCGGCGCTCGCCAGTTTGATCAAGGCGGCGCGCAGCGTCGCGATAAACCCCAATATGTGTGTTCTTGTCGGCGGGCACACAATCAACCAGAAGCCCGACCTTGTTGCAGAAGCGGGCGCCGATGGGACCGGTGTTGATGCTCGCGCCGCGCTTGAATGTGCCGAGCGGCTTGTCGCCGCCACGCGCGCTCAGGAGCGGATCATCATTTAAGGTCCGGTCAAATTCATGCTGACACGCAAACACAGTATCGAGGGTAAGAATCCCTTCCGCAATGCTGCGGAATTGTTCGACACTCTTGATGCCGAAGCGGCGATGAAAGTCGCGATGGTGGCTGGCGATGTCACGCTGGTGCTGGACGATACAGGTACGATCCTTGATGCCGCCTACGACCCGGACGAATTTCCGGATTTTGAAAACTGGGTGGGCAGCAACTGGATCGAAACCGTAACCGATGAAAGCCGGCCCAAGATCATGGAAATGCTGGCCGCCGCGCGCCGGGGAGAAGTGCAACATTGGCGCCAGGTGAACCATCCCTCGCAGGATGGCGATGTGCCGATCCGCTATGCAGTTCTGAGTGTTAATGGCGGTGAGCATCGCATTGCCTTTGGCCGCGATCTGCGCGAAACCGGAAAATTGCAAGCTCGCCTGCTCCAGGTCCAGCAGTCGCTGGAGCGTGATTACATGCGGATGCGTCAGCTTGAATCGCGCTATCGCATGTTGTTCGAGCTTTCGACTGAGCCAGTGCTGATCGTCGAGGCGCAGACCCTGCGTATTCGCGAGGCCAATTCGGCGGCGCACACGCTGGTTGGAGCTCGGGCGGGCACTTTGCAGGGCAAGAAGCTGCTGGCTTTGCTCGACAAGGATTCGCGCGATCCGATGCAGATCATTGTCGGCGCGGCGCTTACATCAGGCAGTGTCGCTCCCATCCCGGTCAAACTGATGAAGCCCGCGCGCGAGGTTTCCGCGTCGATTGCGGGCTTCACCCAGGATCGCGGGCAGTTTCTGCTGGTGCGCCTTGTTCCAAAGGGGGAGGGGGAAGCGAGTTCTGATCATTCGCCTGTGATCGACCTTGTTGAAAACATGCCGGACGCGTTTGTCGTCGCCGATGCGCGGCTCGAACTGGTTAGCGCCAATTTCGCCTTTATCGAAATGGTGCACGCAGCCAGCGTTGAGCAATTGCGTGGTCGCCACCTGTCGGAATGGATCGGACGACCGGGGATCGATATCGAATTGATTGAGGGGCAAATCACGCAGCACGGCGCGGCACGCAATGTCAGCACTGTGCTGCGATCGGGCGGTGAGACAGAGGGTGAGCCGATCGAGTTATCGGCGGTGCGCAGTTCGGGCGATGAGGCGCTTTATGCCTTCGTCATCCGGCCAATAGGGCGTCGCCTGCGCGACCTGCCACCGGGCAGCGAGGACATGCCGCGCTCTGTCGAGCAGCTCACCGATCTTGTCGGTCGCATGTCGCTCAAGGATATTGTGCGCGAGAGCACGGACCTGATTGAGCGCCTTTGCATCGAAGCGGCGCTCTCCTACACGTCCGATAACCGCGCCTCTGCGGCTGAAATCCTCGGCCTATCGCGCCAGAGCCTGTATTCAAAACTGCATCGATATGGGCTCGGCAATCTCCCGGCGGACCCCGACTGATCGTCGAAGCTGGCGTTTTTCGCACAGGTTGGGCTTTTTGACAGCTGCGCTGCGCGGCCTTTGCCCAGGTGCTTGTGTTCCGTATGATTGCGGTGGACCTGCGTGCGGCCCCAAGGTCAATCGGCGCGCTCCCAATGCTCGCGGGGAGATATTTGAACGGGGCCGACAATCCAGCACTTCTGACAATTCGATCTGTTCGCACAACAGGCCGATCAATCACCCGCCGCGCTATCCACATCGCCAAATTCGCTGTAACCAACAGCAATGTGTCAAAATAGTTTGACGGTTGTGACTGTCAGGCATAAGTTTGCCTGATGCAACGCTCAGCGTTCTCGACTCGCGCAGCGCCTCCTCCGGCGGTTCGTGATGTTGTGCAATTGCTAAAGCCGATCACGTGGTTTCCGCCGATGTGGGCTTTCATGTGCGGTGCGGTCTCATCTGGTGCTGGACTTGAGGGCCGCTGGTGGTTTGTCGCTGGCGGGGCGCTGCTTGCAGGGCCTCTGGTTTGCGGGACAAGTCAGGCGGTCAATGATTGGTTCGATCGCCATGTGGATGCGATAAACGAACCGGACCGTCCGATACCGTCAGGCCGGATTGCCGGTCGCTGGGGATTTTACATCGCGCTGATCGGGACGGCGCTGTCGGCTGCGGTTGCATGGGCTTTGGGGCCTTTGGTTTTCGCTGCGGCTCTGGTTGGACTGGCGCTGGCTTGGGGCTACAGCGCTCCGCCCTTGCGTTTCAAGACAAGCGGCTGGACCGGTCCTGCGGTTGTCGGCCTTACCTATGAAGGTCTCAGCTGGTTTACCGGCGCCACAGTCATGCTCGGTGCGCTGCCGCGCAACGAAGTGCTGATTGTGCTCGTACTCTACAGCCTGGGCGCGCATGGCATCATGACACTGAACGATTTCAAGGCGGTCGAAGGCGACCGGGCGACGGGCCTTAAATCGCTGCCCGTGGTGCTGGGAGTTCAGCGCGCGGCCCGCTTTGCCTGTTTCACGATGGCGGCGGCGCAAGTCGCGGTGATCGGATTGCTCTGGTGGTGGGGGCTGATGGTGTCTGCGGCGTTGGTGGCTCTGGCTATGTGCGCACAGTTTGCTGCGATGCCGCGCCTTCTCAGCAATCCCGCCAAGTTTGCGCCATGGTACAATGCCGTGGGCGTTCTGCTTTACGTGCTCGGTATGCTGGCCGCTGCGCTTGGGCTGGGGGGGTATGTGTGATGCACGCACCGCTTCATTCTCACCTCGATACGGGTCTTGGCTGGACAGCGATTGCGCGGATCGGGATTGTGCAAGCGTGCATTGGCGCGCTGGTGATGATGGCGACCACGGTGCTCAATCGCCTGATGGTGATTGAATACGGGCTGCTGGCAGCGATCCCGGCGGGCCTGGTCGCTTGGCATTATGCGGTGCAGATGTGCCGTCCGCTTTGGGGACATGGGTCTGACAAGGGTGGCAATCGCAGGCTCTGGATCATCGGCGGGATGGCGGTGCTGGCCGCCGGTATGCTGCTGGCAACGCAGGCCACTTTGATGATGGATGAGCCGGGCATTGGCGTTTTTGCACTGGCGATCCTGGCATACGCAATCATAGGCGTGGGTGTTGGAGCTGCGGGCACATCGGCGCTGGCCCTGCTTGCATCGAGCGTCGCGCCCGAGCGGCGCGCGGCGGGCGCAGCGATGACATGGATCATGATGATTGCGGGCATTGTCGCTTCGGCCTTTGCGGTCGGAGCAGCGATTGAACCTTACACACAAGCCGCATTGACGCGCACTGCGTTTGCCCTCGCGGGGGTGACACTGTTGATCACGATCCTTGCGACCTACCGCCTAGAGAGCGGCCAGCATTCCTTCGAAGAAACCGCCAAAAGCGATGAAGCGCCAGACTTTGGCGCTGCTATCAAAGAGATTATCGCAGAGCCTGCCGCATTTCGTTTCACCGTGTTCATCTTCATTTCGATGATGGCGTACAACATGCAGGACCTGATCCTTGAGCCGTTTGGCGGGATAATCTTCAAAATGCCCCCCGGCGCAACGACGCAACTGGGCGGAATGCTGAACGCGGGCGGGCTTATCGGCATGATTGTTGCCGGCATTGGCGGAAGCGCGTTTCAGGCGCGCATGCCGGTTGACCTGCGCGTTTGGATCGTCAGTGGGTGCCTGGGCTCAGCGGTCGGGCTGGCGGGACTTTCGATGGGCGCCATTGTGGGGCCGGGCTGGCCGCTGGTAGCCAATGTCTTTTTCCTCGGCTTTTGCAACGGGGTTTTCACGGTCGCCGCAATCGGCGCGATGATGGGCCTTGCCGGCGCGGGCGAGAAGACCCGGGAAGGCGTACGGATGGGCGTGTGGGGCGCTGCGCAGGCGGTCGCTTTCGGTTTTGCCGGACTGATCGGCGCGGCGGGCCGCGACATCTTGACCCCAATCCTTGGCGATGAAGGCCGCGCCTTTCAGGTCGTGTTCGGCTTTGAAGGCTTCTTGTTTGTTGTCGCCGCCATTCTTGCCCTTCGCCTCGCGGGCACAAGCCGTCCGCACCTAGCCAGACCGGCCGCCAAAAATCGGGAGAGATTCGCATGAACGAGACCATCTATGACGCCGTTGTGATCGGTGGAGGGCCTTCGGGCGCCACCGCTGCGAGCGACTTGGCCCGAAAGGGTCACAGCGTCCTCCTCATCGAACGCGGGGGCCGGATCAAGCCGTGCGGAGGGGCCGTCCCGCCGCGCCTGCTTGAGGATTTCGACATCCCCAAAAGCCTCCTGGTCGCACGCGCGCGATCGGCTCGCATGATCGCGCCTTCGGGGCGCGCGGTGGACATGCCTGTGGGCGAAATCGGCTATGTCGGCATGGTTGATCGCGAGGAATACGATGAATGGCTGCGCGAACGCGCTGCCAGTGATGGAGCCGAGCGGCTTACAGCTACATTTGACAAGATCGAGCGCGATGATCAGCCGCACCCCCTGGTGACCTTTCGGCGAGAGCGTGGAGGCCCGATTGAGGCGGTCCGCGCGCGCTGCATTGTGGGTGCCGATGGCGCGCGATCGGCCGTGGCCAAACAGGCTTTGCCCAACGCCTCGCGGGTTAAATGCGTGTTCGCCTATCACGAAATCATCAAGTCACCGGCGAATGACGGTGCGGATTGGAACCTTGATGCCTACGATCCAGATCGCTGCGACGTATTCTATCAAGGGCGTCTCTCGCCCGACTTTTACGCCTGGGTTTTCCCGCATGGGGAAACTGCCAGCATCGGTGTTGGCAGCGCGAACAAAGGCTTTTCCCTGCGCGGCGCGGTGGCGCAAATGCGTGGAGACCTGAGGCTTGATCGGTGCGAGACAGTCCGCCGCGAAGGCGCTCCCATCCCACTCAAGCCGCTCAAGAAGTGGGATAATGGCCGCGATGTAATCGTTGCAGGCGATGCGGCGGGCGTCGTGGCTCCGGCTTCGGGTGAGGGCATTTATTACGCCATGGTAGGCGGGCGTTTCAGCGCTGAGGCGGCGAGCGAATTTCTCGCAACCGGCGATGCGAAAGCACTCAAGTCAGCGCGACGCCGGTTCATGAAGGAGCATGGCAGGGTGTTCTGGGTGCTGGGGGTCATGCAATACTTCTGGTATTCCAGCGACAAGCGGCGCGAGCGGTTTGTCTCGATGTGCGATGACAAGGATGTTCAGCAGCTCACCTGGCAAGCCTATATGAACAAGAAGCTCGTGCGCTCCAAGCCGATGGCGCATGTGAAGATCTTCCTGAAGGATACGGCGCACTTGCTTGGCCTTAAAGCGGAAACGAGCTGACGCTATGCAAACAGACACACAACCCCGCCAGATTTTCAATCCCATGTGGGTCCTGCCCGTTTCAGCCGCGACGCTGGCTGCGGGCCTTGTCGCCTCTCTGGGGGCGACGGTCACCGATCTTGGACCCTGGTATCAGGCTCTGGAAAAGCCGGCTTGGACACCGGGTGATGGCATTTTCCCGATTGTCTGGACCTTTGTCTATGCGCTGATCACGATTGCCGGGATCACCGCGTGGCGCGCAGCGCCAACCGCGGTCGCGGCGCAGAACGTGGTCGGCCTGTTCGCGCTCAACGCGTTTCTCAACATATCGTGGAGCATTCTGTTCTTCCGGCTCCAGCGGCCGGACTGGGCTATGGTCGAGGTCGTATTCCTCGCGCTCTCCATTCTGGCGATGATGGGTTATTGTCGGCGTTTTTCGCCAAAGGCGAGCCTGTTGCTGGTTCCCTATCTTGCCTGGGTGTCGCTGTCCGGAGCTCTCAATCGCGCGATCGTAGAGCTCAACGGTCCGTTCGGCTGAACAGACTGGGCTGCGGTCCTTGGGAATGGGCCAAAGGGGAGGGGGCCAAGGCCCCTCGACAATAATCTATGATGAATGCGCTCTTTTCCAGCGGCCAGGCTGCCGACATCGTCCTTGGCGTGCTGGCGCTTGAGAGCGTTTGGCTTGCCCGGCGGGGCTGGGGAGTGCGGCGGATAGCCCTTGCGCTAGGCC
>JBCBKF010000075.1:0-9722 GCA_038522255.1 Pseudomonadota bacterium | reverse complement strand
CGGTCGCATCGGGTCGGCCGCGTGCACACTGTTGTCGGCAGATGCCATGGCTGGCGCGGACAAAATGGCTGGCGCGGACTCAGGCGCAAGGTTGCCGGCGCTGGCCAAAGGCAAAGCCAGCGTGACCGCTGCAGCAAAGTCCAGAATGCTGGGCATAAACGCCAGCGAACCTCCCAAAATCCCGTCCGTGGATCGGTCGCTCTAATAAACCCGATTGAACGGCGGCTTAACTTGACCATGTTGAAGGGCAAGAACGATCACGATAGGCGCAGTCTGCGTCCGCAACTGTGGCAAAGGTGCAACAATGACGACAGCGAAAGTCTCGGGCAAGGTCGCCTTTCTTGAGGCAGCGCACAAGCTGCTGGGTGATAGAGGTTTTACGCGCGATCCTGATCGGCTGGAGCCGTGGCTGACCGATTGGCGGGGCCGATATACCGGTCGCGCGCTGGGCCTCGCCTCGCCAGGCTCGACGCAAGAGGTCGCGGCACTGATTCGCCTATGTTCTGCACACGCTGTTCCGATCGTACCGCAAGGCGGCAATAGCGGCATGGCAGGCGGAGCAACGCCCGATGATAGCGGCGATGGCGTGGTCCTCTCGCTGCGGCGCATGAATGCGATCCGCTCGCTGGACGCAGGCGCAGGCCAGGCCGTGTGCGAGGCGGGCGTCATCCTGCAGTCCCTGCACGAGGCCGCCGAAGCCGAGGACATGCGCTTTCCACTTACGCTGGGGGGCAAGGGCTCGGCCACGATTGGCGGGCTCATCTCTACCAATGCGGGAGGCACGCAGGTGCTGCGCTACGGGACGATGCGCGCGCAGGTCCTTGGCATTGAGGCAGTGATGGCGGATGGGCAAGTGCTCGATCAGCTGACAGCGCTCAAGAAAGACAATCGCGGGTTTGATCTCAAACAGCTGCTGATCGGGTCAGAAGGGACTCTGGGGATTGTGACCGCCGCGACTGTGCGCCTGCTGCCCGCGCCTCGCTCAACTGTGACCGCATGGATCGGGTTATCAGCCATTACCGATGCGCGGGCACTTTTGCGGCAGGCCGACCGAGTGCTGGGTGATGCGCTGGAAGGGTTTGAAGTGGTGCCGGCGCATTGTCTCGACAGCGTGCTGGCGCTCCTACCCGAGGCACGTTCTCCGCTGGCTGATCGGCATTCTTGGAACGCGCTGATCGAATGCACCTCGGCAGGTGAGGAACCAGCCGAGTTGCAGGAGCGACTGGAAGCGGTGCTTGGCGCGGCGCTGCACGATGGGATGATCGCTGACGCTGTGATCGCCACCAATGAAAACCAGGCGCAGCAATTCTGGACCTTGCGCGATTCCATCTCTGCAGGCGAGCGTGCGCTGGGTCCGGCGATGCAGCACGATATCTCCGTGCCCGTTGAACGCATGCCCGAGTTCATCCTTGCCGCCATCCCGGCAATCGAGAGCGAATTTCCCGGCACCAAAGGTGCTGCCTTTGGCCATTTGGGCGATGGCAATGTGCACTTCCACGTGCTCGCACCGGCAGGAGCCATCGCAGGAAAGTGGGAGGAGGCCGACGGCAAGCGCGTAAGCGCGCGTGTTCACGACCTGGTGACCGAGTGGGGTGGATCGATCAGCGCAGAGCACGGAATTGGCCAGATGAAGGTCGATGAACTCGGGCGTCTGGGCGATCCCGCCGCCTTGTCAGTCATGCGCAGCGTCAAGACGGCGCTTGATCCGCAAAACATCCTGAATCCCGGAAAGCTTGTCCCGGCGCAGTGAAGCACGGCCGCCTGTGCGGCTCGCGCCAGTGCGGCTTGCGCCGACCGATGAACATGCCTAAGGCGCGTGGCCATAGGTGATGCCAAGGGAAAGACGCGCCAGCGCGGCGTTTGTTGCACCCCCTCAAGCAGCACCCGCCGAGCTTTCATTCTTCCCAACTTTCGGAGACACCAAATGGCCACCGCGCCGCAGCCGCAACTTCCGCTGTTTTACAAAGATCTGCTGCCCCTCAACGCCAAAGAGCACGGGGATTGGTCGGTCAGTTCGTTCGACAATGCAGCCTTTCTTGCCGAAAGCCATGCGATCCCCCTGACTGTTGACGAATTTGTCGACGCGCAGCGCAATTATCCGATCGTCTTCACAGCAGGTGACAACCCACTGCCCATCGCCTTGTTTGGTCTTAATGAAGGCGTGAACACCTTTATCGGCGATGATGGCAAGATGGTCGCGGATGTCTACGTCCCCGCGTATATCCGCCGCTATCCGTTTATCCTGGCCAAGTTGCAGCCCAATACCGACGATATGTCGCTGTGCTTTGATCCCACTGCGGGAGTGATCGCAAAACAGGAAGGCGGCCAAGAGCTTTTCGATAGCGAGGGCAAGCCGAGCGAATACACCAAGGGCGTCCTTGAATTCTGCCAGAAGTTCGAAGAATCCGGCCAGCGCACGCGGGCCTTCCTCGAAGAGCTCAAGAAGCTCGACATTCTGATGGATGGGGAAATCGCCATCACCCGCTCAGACGCCCCCGACAAGCCGTTTGTCTATCGCGGTTTTCAAATGGTTGACGAGAAAAAACTGCGCGAGCTGCCGGTGGAAACGGTCGAGGCCCTGAACAAGAACGGCATGATCATGCTGATCCACGCGCACCTGTTCTCGATGAATCTGATGCGCCGCCTGTTCGAACGCCAGTCGGCGCAGGGCAAGGCTCCCCTGCCCGCAGCCAATGGCGCTGCCCAGTAAAGCAGGTCATGACGATACCCTGCCAAGGCAACGCGCCCTAAAATCGAGCGTTCGCTATCATAGCACGCTTAGGTGGCAATACGCGGCCCGCCCGACTTGAATCGGGCGGGCCGCTTCTTATATAAATGATGTGAACGGTACCCCCCTCATTGACCGTTCCACCCCGCTTTTGACGAAGAAGCGGGACTCCCTGAACCTTGGCCACCTCGTGCACGATTGTGCGAGGTGGTCTTTTCCTTTCAGGCCCAAGTTCGGGTCCAAGTTTCGGGTCTAAGCGCCGGGCCCAGGTCAGGCGCGGCCTTCTCGAAGCCTTTTCGGTGAACATCTGCGAGCAAAGCCGCGTTTATTCCGCCGCTTCGTCCAATCGACCGCCATCGGCAATCCGAGCCGTTTCCGCCCCCAATTCGCGCACGAGGCCGGCGAGGACATTGGCTAGCGGCTCAAGGCCCTCAGACGGCTCGGACAATCGCTCATCAAGATAGGCGGCACGGCACACCTCGATCTGCAGCGCATGTATCCCGCGCAAAGGGGCCGCGTGCCGATCAAGCACATACCCCCCCGAATAGGGGCGATTGTGCGCGGTCTCATAGCCCGATGCTTCAAGGTGCCGGAACGCGCACGCCACAAGGCCCGCCTGGCACGAGGCGCCGAAACGATCGCCGATAACGATCTGCGCTGCGCGATCGCAGCCGGGCGGTTCGCGCAAGGGCGGCATGGAGTGCAGATCGAGCAACAGCGCGCTGCCCCAGGCATCGCGAATACGCTCCAGCTCACCACGCAGAAACTCATGATAGGGGCGGTGGATGTGGTCAATCCGCGCATCGAGCTCTTGGCGCGGCAGCTGCCCGCGCCAGATTTCGCCGAAACCGGGCAAACGACGCGGCACAAGGCCAAGTCCGCTGCGCGCCCGGCGGTTTGCGCCCCCCGTCCGTTTGCCCACAATCATCTGCGGCATTGAACCCTTGCGCCGGGCGCCGCCAATCATGTCCCAATCGATATCGTCATGCGCACGGTTGAGATCGATCATCGCACGCGGCGCGTGGGCGAGGAGAAATCCGGTCCCCGTCCGCTTGGCAACCGCCAGGCCCAGCTGATCGACATAGCGATCCTCTAGCCGAAGCTGACCCAATTCCTGATCCCGAAACGCGCTGAGAACATGCTCTGGATATGCTCGCCCGGCATGGGGCACCGCGATCAGGACCGGCATTGGCATCGAGCGCGGAGCAACGTGCGTGAAGGCCGGGCCGCAATCTGTTCCGGGGCCAGCCGCAGGCACCTTGCCCCCTGTGAGTTTGAGCACTTCGCCAGCAAGTGGTTTGCGATCGATCGAACGGTGAAAAGAAAGGGGGTCTTTTGCGGTGCTCACCACGTCTTGCTGCCTTGTTTCGGTAGATAAGTCAAAGCCGCATCCGCTCGCCTCGAAACCGGTAATGGTCGGCAAACGCGGTGTTCTCTGCACGAGATACGGCGCAAGGCTGTTTTTGGCCGCGATTGAGGGCTGAGCGATAAGATTTCTTAAGCCAGGGCTGCTAACACGATAGCCATGACAGAGACGAACGCTCCGCGGATCCTGCTCGCCGAGGATGAAGAAGCCATGCGCGCCTACCTTGCGCGTGCACTAACCAATGCCGGTTACCGTGTTGACACCGTTGATCGCGGTACCGATGCGATCCCCCTGCTGGAAAATGAGCGCTTTGACCTGCTCCTCTCCGATATCGTGATGCCTGAAATGGACGGCATCGAATTGGCACAGCGCTGTGCGGAAATCAGCCCGACCACCAAGGTGATGTTCATCACGGGCTTCGCGGCTGTATCGTTGCGCGCAAGCCGCGAGCAGCCAGCGGCCAAAGTGCTTTCGAAACCCTTTCACCTGCGCGATCTTGTGCTGGAGGTGGAGCGGGTGTTTGCCGAACAGCGCGAAGCGCAGATTTGATCGCACTGTTTTGATCGCACTGTTTTGATCGCACTGTTTTGATCGCACTGTTTTGATCGCTCGGGGCACGGCCCAAAAAAGCCGCTCGAATCGCTTGCACACGCTGGGGGGCTGGGCTAATGCGCCGCTCCGCTGTCGCAAAGCGATTGCCTTTGCAGCGGCCGACGATGGTGAGGGCGTATAGCTCAGGGGTAGAGCACTATGTTGACATCGTAGGGGTCCCAAGTTCAAATCTTGGTACGCCCACCATCGGATTTTCTGGCGTTGCACCGGTCGACAACTGCCTAAACAACCCGCCTTTCTGGCGGGTTTTTTGTTGTCCTTACGGCGCTCGATACGGCTCCCGGCAATGGCCCGCAATCGCCAGCGCCAAGCCCGACTTGCACAGCGCAACGCCTCTGCTAAAGCCCGGCGCAGGGATTATATCACACAGTGCCGGGACGCTTGCGGCTCCCCGAAGCCGTGCGCTGCATCGCACACCGAAATGCAAATCAGGAAGGCGGGACGCTTCTCATGCAGAAAATTCAGGTCAAGAACCCGGTTGTCGAACTCGACGGCGACGAGATGACGAAGATCATCTGGCAGTGGATCCGTGAACGGCTGGTCCTGCCCTACCTCGATATTGACCTAAAATATTATGACCTCTCAATCGAAAAGCGCGACGAGACCGATGACCAGATCACGGTCGACGCGGCCAACGCGATCAAGGAATTTGGCGTCGGAGTTAAGTGCGCCACTATTACTCCGGACGAAGCGCGCGTTGAGGAATTTGATCTCAAGAAAATGTGGCGCTCGCCCAACGGTACGATCCGCAACATTTTGGGCGGCGTGGTTTTCCGCGAACCGATCGTGATCGACAACGTCCCGCGCCTCGTGCCAGGTTGGACTGACCCGATCGTCGTGGGCCGCCACGCCTTTGGTGACCAGTACCGCGCGACCGACACGCTCATCCCCGGCCCTGGCAAGCTGCGACTGGTTTACGAAGGCGATGATGGCGCGATCCTCGATCTCGATGTCTATCGCTTTGAAAGCTCGGGCGTGGCGATGGCGATGTACAATCTTGACGATTCGATCCGCGCCTTCGCCCGCGCTTCGATGAATTACGGCCTAGATCGCGGATGGCCGGTTTATTTGTCGACCAAGAACACCATCATGAAAGCCTATGACGGCCGGTTCAAAGACCTCTTTCAGGAAGTGTACGAAGAAGAGTTCGAAGACCGCTTCAAGGAAGCCGGCATCCTGTACGAACACCGCCTGATCGACGACATGGTTGCCTCCGCGCTCAAATGGTCGGGCAAATTCGTCTGGGCCTGTAAGAACTATGATGGCGACGTGCAGTCCGACACGGTTGCGCAAGGGTTTGGCTCGCTGGGCCTGATGACTTCGGTGCTGATGACGCCCGATGGCAAAACGGTCGAAGCCGAGGCGGCGCACGGCACCGTCACCCGCCACTACCGTCAGCACCAGCAGGGCAAGGCGACGTCAACTAACCCCATTGCCTCGATCTTCGCCTGGACCCGCGGCCTCATGTATCGCGGCAAATTCGACGAGACGCCCGATGTGGTGAAATTCGCCGAAACGCTTGAGCGGGTGTGCATCCAGACCGTGGAAAGTGGTTCCATGACAAAGGATCTCGCGCTGCTCATCGGTCCGGGCCAGAATTGGCTGACAACTGAACAATTCTTCGAAGCGATCGTCGCCAATCTGGAAAAGGAGATGGCCAACTGGGCCTGATACTGAGCCTGCTGGGCTCTCCAGTCCTTTTTCGTGGATAGAAAATCCCAAAAGGGCAACCCGTGCGTCAAGAAGGCGACCCGTCCATTTTTGCTCTCATTGTGCGGCGCGCAAAGCGGGTGACACAATCACGACGCCGCGCTAACGCCAAGCGATGGCGGGCGAACTCACAATTACATCGGAGGTCAAGGATACGCTAGTGATCCTTGGCGCGGCGGGCCTCGTGATTCCCGTCTTTGCCCGCTTTCGCGTGACGCCGGTGATCGGTTTCATCCTGGTTGGCATTTTGGTTGGGCCCTATGGGCTCAATACCCTTGGCGAGTCCGCGCCTTCTCTGGTGCGGTTTTCGGATCGAATACTGGTCGCACTGGGGATCGGCTCAATAGGCGACACCACGCCCTGGATCGCCTCTTTCACCATTTCAGACCCTGAACGCCTGACGCCCTTTGCCGATTTCGGCATCATCCTGCTGCTGTTCGCTATCGGGCTTGAACTCAGCTTTAACCGACTTTGGCAATTGCGAAAGTTGGTCTTTGGGTTGGGCTCGCTTGAACTTCTGATCATCGGAACTTTCACGGCGGTATTCTTTGTTTTCGTCAGCGAAATGGATCGGACGGCGGCCCTCGCCCTCGGATTTGCGCTGGCGTTTTCGTCGACGGCCATCGTTCTTCCCATCGCAGGCACGCGGACCCCGGTGGGTCGCGCGGCGCTCTCGATGCTGTTGTTCGAAGATATCATGATCGTGCCGATCATCTTCATCCTCGGCGCGCTCGCTCCCAATGCGCAAGGCGGCGGCATGACCGGTCTGATGACGACCCTGTGGCAGGGTGGCCTGGTTGTCGCTCTACTGCTGGTCCTTGGCCGGTATGCTCTGCCGCGCCTTTTCAGTCTTGCAGCGCGCACCAAGAGCCCTGAACTGTTTCTCGCGGCCACCTTGCTTGTCGTGATCGGAGCCAGCCTTGCCACCGGCGCAACCGGCCTTTCCCCCATCGTCGGCTCGCTGATTGCCGGTCTGCTGATCGCAGAGACCGAATATCATGGCGAGATCGAGAGCATTATCGAACCCTTCAAGGGTCTCGCTCTGGGCGTTTTCCTCCTTACCGTGGGTATGAGCATCGACCTTCGCACCATCTGGAGCATGCTGGGGGAACTCACCGTCGCCGTGCTCAGCGTGTTGGTGTTCAAGGCGATCATTACCGGTATCCTGTTGCGCCTGATGGGCGCTCGCCGCAGCACTGCGGCAGAGACGGGTGTGCTGATGGCAAGCCCCTCCGAGACGACCCTGATCGTGCTAGCCGCGGCGACCTCGGCCCTGGTGGTGGACAGGGAAACCGCGCAGTTCTGGCAAATCGTCACGGCAATCGGCCTCACCGTAACCCCCATGCTGGCCCTGCTTGGTCGATCAATCGCGCGGCGTGTGGAACCCACGCCGGAAATGGCCGAGGATGACGAAGACGAAGCGCGCACGATCATCATTGGCGGTGGCCGCGTAGGTATCCTGATCGCCGACATGCTGGCCAAACACGATCAACCCTATCTGATCCTTGATTCCGATCCTGATACGATTTCATCTGCCAATCGCGCCGGATACCGGGCGGTGTTTGGCGATGCAGCCCGCGTGGACGCCTTGTCGCGCCTGGGCGTCGCGCACGCTCCCGCCGTCGTGCTTACGATGGACGAACCCGTGCTTGCTCAACGGCTGGTCAGCAAGCTGCGGGCTATTTATCCTGATCTCCTGATTGTTGCCCGCGCGCGCGATAGCGATCACGCCGCCGCCCTCTATCGTGCGGGTGCCAGCCACGCAGTGCCCGAAAACCTTGAAAGCTCGCTCCAGCTTTCCGAAGCGGTGCTGGTCGATATCGGCGTTGCCATGGGCCCGGTGATTGCCTCGATCCATGAAAAGCGCGACGAGTTTCGCGAGAAGTTGGAAATCGAGGGCGGATTAAAGGAAAAGCCCAAATTGCGAACGTCGTGATCGCGCATTGAAGGGGGATGACGCAGTGGGGAAAATCAGCGAAGCATCGCAACTTCTGGCCACATGCTCATGCGGTGGTTGCCGGGTAAAACTCAACAAAACGCCGCAGCAACGGTTCTTCTGTCACTGCACGATCTGCCAGAAAGTCTATGACAAGCCTTTCGCTGACGCGACGATCACGCTAGCGCGGAATGCTGAGGTTCTGACCCCGGACACCATCACCTACACGCGCCACAAAGCACCCCCTGTCCTCGACCGGGGGACCTGCCAGGAATGCAACGATCCTGTCGTGGGATTTCTCAAAATGCCGGCATTGCCAAAGCTCGCCTTCATGCCGGTCGCGGTATTGCCCAATCTCGCAGCGCTGCCCGCTGCAAGTCGTCACATCCATTACGCCACGCGCATCAGCGACATTCGCGATGATCTTCCGAAAGCTGACGGCGAGCTAGCGAGCTTTGTGGCCCTGATCCCTGACATTGTGCGCGTCATCGCGAAATCAGGCTAGGCTGCAAGCAAGGCCTTTACCGCCGCAATCGCGTCAGCGCCTTTGGAACCGTCAGGCCCGCCACCCTGCGCCATGTCCGGCCGGCCTCCCCCGCCCTTGCCGCCTAACGCTTCGACACCCGCCCGAACCAGATCGACGGCGCTGAAGCGGTCGGTCAGGTCGTCGGTCACCGCCGCCGCAATCGCGGCTTTCCCGTCATTCACAGCGATAATCGTTGCGACGCCCGAGCCCAGGCGGGACTTCGCCTCATCAAGCAACGGCCTGAGTTCCTTGGGATTCAAGCCGTCGAGCACTTGCCCACTAAAGGTCACACCGGCCACCTCTTCGTGTGCCGGACCAGGTTGGCCCGCCGCGCCCGCTCCTGATCCTGCGCCAAGAGCAAGAGCCTTCTTGGCCTCAGCCAGCTCTTTTTCAAGCTTCTTTCGCTCGTCCAACAGCGCCGCCACGCGCGCCGGAAGCTCGTCTGGGGTGGTGCGGATTGCGCTTGCCGCCGCCTTGAGCGTGTCTTCTCGCGCCACAAGCCAGGCCCGCGCCGCTTCGCCCGTCAGCGCCTCTATCCGCCGCACGCCAGAGGACACCGCGCTTTCGGCAATGATGCGAAAGACGCCAATGTCTCCCGTTGCGCGCACATGGGTTCCGCCGCACAGTTCGACCGAATACTGGCGACCTTGCCCACCCGCGCGGCCCATCGAGAGCACGCGAACTTCATCGCCGTATTTTTCACCAAACAGCGCCAGTGCGCCCGCTTCGACAGCATCGTCAGGGCTCATGAGGCGGGTTGATACAGTCTCATTGGCGCGGATTTCAGCGTTCACTTCGGCTTCGATCGCATCGATATCTTCGGCCGACAACGCGCTTGGATGCG
>JBCBKF010000074.1:0-9747 GCA_038522255.1 Pseudomonadota bacterium | reverse complement strand
GCCAAGCCGATCGCAGGCAAGAAGAAGTAAGCGAGGCTGTTGCAGCCCCACGCTTTTCTCTTCTTCCTTCATTCATAAGGATATCAGAACATGGCACGCGAACCCGGTGGCAAGGTAAGACGCCGCGACCGTAAGAATATCACGAGCGGCGTGGCGCATATCAACGCCAGCTTCAACAACACGATGATCACGATCACCGACGCGCAGGGCAATGCGATAAGCTGGTCAAGCGCCGGCATGATGGGCTTTAAGGGCAGCCGCAAGTCGACCCCTTATGCCGCCCAGGTTGCTGCGGACGATGCCGGCAAGAAAGCTGCCGACCATGGCGTGCGCACGCTCGAGGTCGAGGTCAAGGGACCCGGCTCGGGTCGCGAGAGCGCGCTGCGTGGCCTGGCGGCAGTTGGTTTTAACATCACCTCCATCCGTGATGTGACGCCGATCCCGCATAATGGCGTGCGCCCGTCAAAACGTCGTCGCGTCTGACCCGTTTGGGTCTGGCGGCGTCCCATAACGCCGCCACCCGCGCGGGTCTTTCGAGGCCGTTCCCGTTCTGGGGACACAAGGCCCGCACCACAGAATTGAACCGCTGATACAGCGAATTAGGGGAAATCCATGTCCGTCAACACGAAGAACTGGCAGGAACTTAAGAAACCCAACGCTCTGGAAGTCAAAGACGGCGGAGAAAAGCAACGCAAGACCACTTTCGTCGCCGAACCGTTGGAGCGTGGCTTTGGCCTCACGCTCGGTAACGCGCTGCGCCGCGTGCTGCTCTCCTCGCTGCAGGGCGCAGCGATCACGTCGATCAAGATCGAGAACGTGCTCCACGAATTCTCCTCGCTCGCCGGCGTGCGCGAGGATGTGACCGACATGGTCCTCAACGTGAAGCAGATCGCGCTCAAGATGGAAGGCGAGGGCCCTAAGCGCCTGCAGCTTTCCGCGACTGGTCCCGCCACTGTCAAGGCGGGCGACATTGCGGTTTCCGGCGACATCGAAGTCATGAACAAGGGCCTCGTCCTGTGCCACCTCGACGAAGGCGCGACGCTTAACATGGAGCTGACCGCTGACGTCGGCAAAGGCTACGCTCCGGCTGTGCAGAACCGCCCGGCCGATGCGCCGATTGGTCTGATCCCGATCGACTCGCTGTATTCGCCGGTCCGCCAGGTGAGCTACAAGGTCGAGAATGCGCGCGTGGGCCAGGAACTGGACTATGACAAGCTCTCGCTCACGGTCGAAACCGATGGCACCGTCACCCCGGAAGACGCCGTGGCGTACGCTGCGCGCATCCTTCAGGACCAACTGACCCTGTTCGTCCACTTCGAAGATGGCATCCCGCAGCCGCAATCGACGATGATCGGCCAGGCCGCTCAACCGCAGGAAGACGACGCGAACCAGCTTAACCGTTACCTCCTGAAGAAGGTCGACGAGCTGGAGCTTTCGGTGCGCAGCGCGAACTGCCTCAAGAACGACAACATCATCTATATCGGCGATCTGGTCCAGAAAACCGAGGCCGAGATGCTGCGGACCCCGAACTTTGGCCGCAAGTCGCTTAATGAGATCAAGGAAGTGCTCTCAAGCATGGGTCTGCGTCTTGGGATGGACATCCCCGGCTGGCCACCTGAGAACATTGAAGAAATGGCCAAGAAGCTCGAACAGGAACTTCTGGGCTGACAAGGGCTATCGGCGGCGCGCCCTCCCGTCATGGGATAAGCGCCGCCTGCTACGGGCTACCTGATACGGGCCCCTAACGAACGAAGGAAACGAATATGCGTCACGGTATTTCGCAGCGTAAACTGAGCCGCAAGTCGGGCCACCGCAAGGCCCTGTTCCGCAACATGGCGGCCGCTCTCATCAAGCATGAGCAGATCGTCACGACGCTTCCCAAAGCGAAGGAACTGCGTCCTTATGTCGAGAAGCTGGTCACGCTCGCCAAGCGCGGTGGCCTGTCAAACCGTCGCCTCGCGCAAGCACGCCTGCTCGACGAAACGCAGCTCAAGAAGCTGTTTGACGAACTGGCCGAGCGCTACAGCGACCGCGAAGGCGGCTACACCCGCATCATCAAGGCCGGCTATCGCGACAGCGATGCAGCGCAAATGGCCGTCATCGAATTAGTCGACCGCGACGAAGACGCGCGCGGGCAGGACAGCGGTCCGGTGATGAGCGAGGAAGAGGACTTCGCCGAAGCGTCGGTCTGAGCGACCCTCTCAAATAAATAAGTGAAAAGGGCTGGCGGAGCCATCTGTCGGCCCTTTTCATTTCAGGCCACGCGCCTAGTGTCCGGAACTATGAAAAAGCTCATCCTTGCAGGCACTTTTGCCGCCACGCTCGCCGTTCCCATCCCTGCCGCTGCCCAATCCGCGCAAGAGCGGCTCGAGGCGCGCTATGACCGAGCGCTTGCAGCCGGATACAAGGCGCTGTTCCTGTGCAGCGCGCTCGCTACCTCCAGCGGCGCGCGCACTCCTGAAAGCGTTCACGAATGGGAATTGTCCGGAATCCAGCGCCCGCTCGATGCGATCATTCGCGACCTGCCTTACGAGATCGTGCGCCGGTCCAGACGTTCCATAAGCCATGTCACGGTCGAATGGGCGCCGGACATGCCCCCACGAATTGCGATTGCCGCAGACAATGGAGGCGGATGTTCGATCCTGCCGATCGGCACGCCGGGCGACCCGCGCGATCCCGATCGCGAAATTATTCCCAGCATCGTGGGCGAGGCAATGTTCAGGCAGCGCGAGAATGCTGACTGGGCGACAGGCCTCGCCGCTTTTGATGGCACGACCTATGGCGAAGGCAGTCGCACCACGGCTGTGTTGGTCACGGTCAATGGCGAATTGTTTCACGAAAGCTATGCCGAAGGGTTCGGCCCCACGACCACGCAGCGCACATGGTCCGTTGCCAAGAGCATCGCGGCGACATTTGTGGGCGCTGCGGTCCACAAGGGCGAGATCGATGTGACGCAATCGGCGGGCCTGGGCTTGAGCAATGAGGACCCGCGCCGCGCCATCACCATCGATCATGCCTTGCGCATGGCTTCGGGGCGCTATTCGGATACGCTGGGCAATCGCACCGATCCGCTCTACTGGGGCGGGGCGACGGTGACCGAGCGGGCGCAGAACTGGCCGCTGATCCACACGCCCGGCAGCGTCTATCGCTATGCCAACAATGACACGCTCGCCGCCATTCAGGCGGTGCAGCCCGCTTTTGGCGACGACCCGGCCTGGCGCTTTCTCGGCCGGTTCGGAATGTATCGTTCGTCATACGAGACAGATTGGCAGGGCAATTACGTCATGTCCTCGCAGGTCTGGGCCAACGCGCGCGACCTGGCCAAGCTGGGCCAATTGTATCTGAATGACGGAGTGTGGAGAGGAAACCGCATCCTGCCTAAAGGTTGGCGCGATTATGTCTCCACGCCCAGCGGCCCTCAGCCTCAGGGCACGCGGTGGGGCTATGGCGCGGGTTGGTGGACCTTTCGGCGGCCGGAAGGCAATGCGTTCGAAGGCATCCCCGATGACGCCTTCGCTGCGCGCGGCAATCGCGGGCAATATGTCGTCGTCGTGCCCAGCCGCAATGTCGTGATCGTGCGGCGCGGTGAGGACAAGGTCGGCACCCGGTTCGATATCGCCGCCTTTGCCCGCGATATTCTTGCCGCGCTTGAATAGGCGGCTTGCGACATTCTGACACACTGTTCAGGCAAAAGCGTATTTAAATTAACAGGCGCTGCAAGGCACGCTCAGATTCACCTCAGAATCGTTCATCTAAAAGGGCCTCACAGTGAACGGCGCTCGTGCCGTCGCTGAACAACCCGAGGATGAACCCAATGACGAATTTCAAGAAAGCTCTCGCCAAGGGAACGCTCGGGACTGTCGCGGTGGGCGCGATGGCTCTGGCTTCCGCAACTCCGGCTCTGGCCGACAATTACCATCACAAGGATAAGGGCATCGGCGCTGAAGAGGTGATCGCTGGCGCGCTGGTGATTGGCGGCATCGCCGCTCTCGCCGGAGCGTTTGACGGTGATAGCAACCGCAACCATCGCTACGCTTACAACACACGCCATCGCAATGGCAGCTTTACGTATGTCAGCCCGCGCCGCGCGATCAATCGCTGCGTGCGCGCCGCGCAAAACCAGGCTCGCCGGTTTGGCGGATGGCGCTTTGCCGATGTGACCCAGATCCGCGATGTCGATCCAACCCGTGGTGGTTTTCGCGTGAGGGGCCGGATCGAGGTTAAGGGCAATCCCCGCTTCCGTCGCAATTTCGATCGCGGCCGTTTCACCTGTTACTTTAACGGCAAGGGTCGCCCGCTCATCGATTTTGACAGCGTGCGCGGCCTGCGCTGAAGCGCGGCGCCAGAGCGCGCCTGACACAGACGAAATCAAGGGCGAAATGGATCAGCGCTCCGGCTTCCTCTATGGCGAGCCGGGGCGTTGATTGTCGGGCCGAGGGTGCGTCGGGCTTCAACGGTCGGCACACAGCAATTGTCGCGCAATGTCGCAACACGTTCAGGCAAGCGTAAGCAAAGGGGGAATATCTGTTTCAGCAACGGACGCGTGGTGGACGTTCGCCTCTGGAACCCAAACAGGAGGGAGCTACATGGCTCGCACACCCACCCTTGCAAGCGCGCTTGGTCTCGCCGCTGCTTTATCGCTCGCATCACCTGTACACGCTGCCCCCTTGCCTGCGGCTTCTGTGGCTCCCGCAACTGCTACTGCCGTGCCGTTGATCGAAGGATTCTCCTCGAGCGCATACGATCCGGACACTGAAACTAGCGAATGGCGTCGGTGCGGATGGTATGGCTGTTATCGGCGTGGCTGGCGCCGCGGTGGGCGGCACGGCCATCACGGGATCGGCGCAGGCGAAGTGTTGGCGGGTGCGGTCATTATTGGCGGCATCGCCGCTATCGCAAACGCAAACCGCCGTCCGCGAACGCCCGAGGTCGTGGTGGTGGAGCGCGATCGCCCACGCGATGTCGATGTTGTGATTGTTGACAGCGATCCTTACCCGCAGAACACTTACAATTATCGCTATGAGCGCGAACGCTACGAACAGGAACGTGCCTACGACGCCTCGCGCCAGCGCGAATACGAGCTGGATCGCGAACTCGAAGAGCTGCGACGCCGCACCGAGGAACAGCAACTGGAGATAGAACAGCTGCGCCAGCAGAGCGCGGCCCCGCAATCGCTGTCGGGCAGCCCGGGCACTCTTGCCCCGCTTCCTCCGGCCCTGCCGGCTCCCGAAGCGCGTCAAAGCGCGGGCCCGATCCCGGTTCCCGATCCGCTGCCCGCGCCCGCGCCCGTTCCCCTTCCACGCAGTTCAGATGGGTCCATCGGTCTCGAAGGCGCTGTGGAACGCTGCACCGAAGTGATCGCGATCGACGACAATGTCAGCGACATTGATGGCGCAGTTCGCACACGCAGCGGGTGGAGCGTGCGCGGCCGGTTGGCAGGCGGCCAGGAATTTACGTGCCGAGTGAACCGCAAGGGGCAGATCGAAGCGCTCAACAACGGCGATTTCACGAATGCCGCTCCTCGCAGCATTGCGCCGCAGCGGGCCGAGGGCCAGTGGAGCGATGATAGCTACGCCAGTGCGCGGCGCACTATCCGTGGCCAGTCTTTTGCCCAGGCGGACACGTCGCAGCCGCTGGTGCCCACCAGCGCTGCGCGCCTTCCCGCCTATCCCGGTGGACTGGTTAGCGCGCAGTAGCGGGCCCGGAACGCAAGGCCTCCAAACATCAGCCACTCACTCTTCGGGTGGCGCACCTTCAGCGTAAGTGGGCAGGCTGAGTTCGAAATAGATCGCTGAACATCGCAAGGAAAATCCGGCGACAAAGGCACCGGTCCAGATGGCGCCGTCAGCGATGCCGAAAAACGGGGCGGCAAACATGCCCCCCACCGTAAACGCCGATGCGAGCGCAGCGGGGGTGATATACAGTTCGTCCCCCAGGAGAATTGTCTGCCGCCCCGCGACGACATCGCGCAGGATCCCGCCAATTACCCCGGTGATAATGCCCATCAAAATTGCAGGGACCGGCGCTACGTCATAGGCTAGCGCCTTTGCGCTGCCGATTACACAAAAGGCGGACAGGCCGGCTGCGTCGAGATAGTCGAAGATTTTGTCTCGCCACCACTTCACCGGCGTATACCAGACGATCAGCGCCATGAGCAGGCAGACAGGCGCAACCACCATGTCATTGATCCAGAAAACCGGCGCCGAAATCAGGAGATCACGAATTGTCCCTCCACCCACACCGGTGACGATCGCGAAAAAGGCCATCGTGACGTAGGTTTGCCGCATATTCGCGGCAATCACCGCGCCTGACAGCGCGAACAGGGCAATCCCGACAATATCGAGGATGTCGAGAATGGGGGTAAGGATCGTCTCGTTCATCTTAACCAGCACCTCTGGCTCTCAGCGTTCACCGGTGCAAGATGTTCCCGATCTGCTCGGCGGCGTGGATGCAATCGAGGTCCGCCATTTGGGGCCCGATCACCTGCATGCCGCAAGGCAGCTGCGCGCCCTCATAGACGCCGCTGCCCACGGGCAGAACCGTGGAGGGTAGGTTGGGCAAGGTTGCGATGCCCGCCCAGGCAAGCCCGCTTGCACCCGGCATGTCCCCGCCATTGATGCGGATGGCTGTGTCAAACACGCGGCCCTCCACATGCGGCACAGCCAGAACCGGGGCGGGCGGAGCGAGGACGAAATCGTATGTCTCGAACAGGCGCGCCCATTCAACCTCCTTGGCGGCCTGCGCATCGAGCATGTCGAACCAGTCGCTCGCGCTTGCCCGCTTGCCGTTGGGCGCGGGTGCTCCGCGCGCCATCGCGGTGTTGAGCATGCGCATATAGACAGCTTGCTGCGCTTCGAGATCGGGGATGAGGTCGCCAGCGACGTCCGAGACCCGGTCAACCGTGACACCGGCGCGGACCAAGGTCTCTATCGCGGCTTCGATCGGCTTGGAGACGCTGTCATCGACAGGCGCGCCGGGATAGTCGGTGATCGCCAGCAGGCGACAATCGGCGAGCGGCTTGCCCGTTGCTTCCAACTGGTAAAGTGATCCGATCCGGGTCAGCGTCGCCAGGTCCGCGGCGTTGCGCGCCAGCGGACCGGCGATCGAAAGCGCGCCGTCATGGCCCGCGACAAAGCCCTTGCGCCGCGCAAGGAGTGGATGGTCGTGGCCTTGCTTGGAGATGATGCCCCAGGTCGTCTTGTGCCCCCAAATGCCGCTGAAATGCGCCGGCACGCGGACCGATCCGCCAATATCGGTGCCGAATTCGCAGGGAACCATACCGCTTGCCACCGCCGCTGCGCCGCCGCCTGAAGAGCCACCGGGTGAGCGTTCGGGATTGTGCGGATTGGTGGTACGGCCATAGACCCGGTTGGCGCTTTGCCAGTCAGACAGATCAACCGGCACGTTGGTCTTGCCAACGATCACCGCTCCTGCCTCTTTCAAGCGCCTCACCAGCTCGCTGTCGCGCTGGGCAATGTAGTCAGTCAGCCGTTGATGCCCCCAGCAGCTCTGCAGCCCTTCGACCTCAAAGCTTTCCTTGACCGTCATCGGAACGCCGAAAAGCGGCTGCGTGTTGCCGGGCGTCTGTGCGTCCAGCTCTTTCGCCCGCGCACAGGCCCGCTCGAAATCCGGCACGGCGAGGGCGTTGATCGGTCCGTCGAGCTTTTCAAGACGCACAATCGCCGCATCGACCGCCTCCGCCACGGAGAGCGCGCCCGAACGGATCGCCGCCGCCGTCTCAAGCGCTCCGGGTTTGTCGGTCAGTTGCGGATAGGTCATGGCGCTGTGTCTTTCCCTCTCTGTTGCGATAAAGGGTTAGGCGAGCATGGCTGATCGGGCAATCGCAGCTCGAGGCTTATTCCTTGGCAGCGGCCTGTTTGACCCCGTTTTGAAACAGAGTGAGCCCCGAGACCGCGCCATCCGCGCCGCGATCAAAGCGTATTTGCGCATCGACCACTTTCAAGAAGAACCGGTCTTTGCTCTCAGGGTAAAGTTCAAACCTGTTTTGCCCAGTTGCTTGCGCAAACAGCCGACCTTTTTCGTGTGTGACAGTGATCTTGAATGCGGGCGAGAGCGCGTAGACGCCTTCATACTGTGGCAAAATGGCGGGATCGACCTCCACCGTCTTGCGCTCACCGGGCTGCGTGATTGTTCCGCCTTGGGCAAGGGTCATCAATTGCATGCCCAGCTCGTCCGCTGATGCGCCATTGAGATTGGCAAGCACCACGACAGTTACTTCCCGGTCAGGATCGTGGCCCAGCCAGGAATTGAAACCCTCAATCCCCCCGCCGTGCCAGTAGATTGTGCCGTTTTCGGTTTTGCCGACGGTGATGCCGTGCGCATATTTGAATTCGCGAAAGGCAGGCTGGCTGGTTGGGGTGAGGTATTCATCGAGGCTCTCTTGCGACAGCACCTGGCCACCAAACACAGCTCGCTGCCATTTGAGAAGGTCGCCTGTCGTGGAATAGAGCGCGCCTGCGCCTGTGGGTATGCCCATATCGGCGTAAGGGGCGTTGATCCGTCCTTCTTGCGAAGGCGAATATCCCGCCGCTCGCTTGGGAACGATGCGAGCGGTCACATCCACCGCAGTCGCCTCCATGCCGATGGCATCGAATAGGTTTGCCTCTACAAACTCGCTATAGCTTTGTCCGCTTGCGTTCTCGATTACGCGCGACAAGACGACATAGCCTGAATTGGAGTAAGACCATTTCGAGCCCGGCTCAAATTCAAGCGGCAGGTCGCGGAACAGCCCGATCAGATCGTCTTGCGAAATCGGCGTGCGGCTGATCTTGGCAAAGGCGGGCAGGTCGGTCACGTTCGGGATGCCCGAAGTGTGGCGCAGCAGATTGCGTAGCGTAATTGCGCCCCACGCCTCTGGCGCTTCGGGATAATGCTTGGACAGCGGATCATCGAGGGCGAGAGCCCCGCGCTCTTGCAGCAGCAGGAGCGAGACGGCGGTGAATTGCTTGGTGACCGAGCCGATGCGGAATTTGGTGTCCGTCGTGTTGGCGATGTTCCATTCCAGATTGGCCTCACCCCACGCCGCATCGAGAATGACCTCGTTCCCTCTGGCGACCAAAGCAGCGCCCATAAAGGCGCCGCTCTCAGCCTCAGGCTCGACAATGGCAGCCAGTTCCTCGGTGGTCTGCGCATGGGCGATCATCGGGACCAGCGCGACAGAAAGCGGCGCCGCTATATGGGCGAGTATCCGGATGAGTGCGTAAGTGCGGGCCATGGGCAACCCTCTCCTTGCCTTGCGTGTTGGTGTATGAGCGTAGCAATCCACATACCGCGTGCGATGGAGCGCGCAAGCCCCCGCATCTGGCACTCTAAAGCCGTTCGTTGAAAAGTGGGACTATAGTGTGCGGTTCGTGCCCCATGTTGGGATCACATATGGATAGGCTTTCCCTGGACCGCCATTGCCGCTTCCTTGAAGGCTTCAGCATGGGTCGGGTGCGCGTGACAAGTGTAGGCGATGTCTTCGGAGGTTGCGCCGAATTCCATGGCCTGCGCGGCCTGCGCTATCATCGTGCCTGCCAGCGTGTTGACCATCCACACGCCGATCACACGGTCGGTTTCAGCATCGGAGATGACCTTCACAAAACCATCGGTGTCGCGGTTCGCCTTGGCGCGGCTGTTGGCCATCATCGGGAACTTGCCGACCCTGACCTTGGACTTATCGCCGCCCGCCGCCTCGATCGCCTCTTCTTGCGTCAGGCCAACGCCCGCAAATTCCGGCGCGGTGTA
>JBCBKF010000073.1:0-9921 GCA_038522255.1 Pseudomonadota bacterium | reverse complement strand
CCGCGATCTGGACGCGCTTCGCGAAACCGCGGCGGGCAAGGGCAAGATCGGGACAACGGGACGCGGTATCGGCCCAGCCTACGAGGACAAGGTTGGTCGCCGGGCCATCCGTGTGTGCGATCTTGCGCATCTCGACAGCCTCGAACCGCAGCTTGATCGCCTGTGCGCGCATCACGATGCCTTGCGCGCAGGTTTCGACCAGCCGCCCGTTGACCGAGAGGCCTTGCTCAATGATTTGCGCGATATCGCCGAATTCGTACTATGCTTTGCCCAGCCGGTATGGAAGCGTCTGAAGAAGGTGCGCCGTGCAGGCGCGAAGATCCTGTTCGAAGGCGCGCAAGGCGTCCTGCTTGATGTCGATCACGGCACCTATCCCTTTGTCACGTCATCCAACACGGTAAGCGGCACAGCAGCCAGCGGTAGCGGGCTTGGCCCGGCTTCGACCGGGTTTGTGCTGGGCATCGTCAAGGCATACACCACAAGGGTGGGGAGCGGTCCGTTCCCGACCGAGCTTCAGGATGACGTGGGCCAGCGTCTGGGCGAGCGCGGGCACGAGTTCGGGACGGTCACCGGGCGTCAGCGCCGGGTCGGCTGGTTTGACGCGGTGCTGGTGCGTCAGACCTGTGCTGTCTCGGGCGTGACGGGGATCGCGCTCACCAAGATTGACGTGCTCGATGGTCTGAAGACCGTAAAGATCTGCACGGGCTATCGCCTCAATCACAATGTCTATGATTACCTGCCCAGCTATGCTGGCGATCAGGCGGCAGTCGAGCCGATCTATGAGGAGATGGAGGGTTGGGGCGAAAGCACGGCGGGAGCGCGCTCTTACGCCGATCTGCCAGCCAATGCGATCAAGTACATCCAGCGGGTGCAGGAGCTTATAGAATGCCCGGTCGCGCTGGTCTCAACTTCGCCAGAGCGCGACGACACGATCCTGATGCGCGATCCGTTCGTCGACTAGGATGCGAGGTAAAGGCGGGGGCTGGGCAAGGAACTCGGGAGAAGTCCCTAGAAGATGCGGCGGGCGCGATTGGCAATGGCGCGTAAATGACGATCGCTGTACATTGCGCGCGCGATGAAACGGATAATCTTCCTGCTGGCGACCTTGGCGCTCGGTTTCGCTGTCGCGGCGTGCTCCAGCCCACCTCAGGCAGTGGTCGAGGCGGCGGGCACCGGTGTGAACGAAGCCGCGCTGGACCAGCGTCCTGATGGCGCTGTGGCCAGCCGCTCAATCCCGGCGCGCGGCACGCCTCTGGTCGCCGATTACCTGTTGGTCGACAAGTCCGAACGGCTCCTGATTGCCTATCGCGCCGGACAGCCGATCCGCGCCTATCGCGGCATCCAGTTTGGTGATGAGCCACAGGGCCACAAGCGGTTCCAGGGCGATGAACGCACACCCGAGGGGCGATACACGATCGACTGGCGCAACCCGCAAAGCCGCTTTCATCTGAGCCTGCGCATCTCCTATCCTAACGCCACTGACAGGGCCTATGCGGCGCAGTATGGGCGCTCGCCCGGCGGGGACATCTTCATCCATGGACAGCCCAATCAAATGCCCATGGGCCGGATGCCCGGCGATTGGACCGATGGCTGCATCGCGCTCTCCAATGCCCAGATCGAAGAGCTGTGGCAGCTTGTACCCAATGGCACGGTGATCGACATCCGTCCCTGAAGGGACTGCCTTAAACTGGCGTCGCTTACTCGCTATTGCGATTGGCCAGCTCTTCCTGCAGCGCCACCACTTCAAGCTGAACCCGCTTCACCTCGCGCAGGAGGGTTAGCATGTTCATGCGGTTGAATATCCACTCCTTGGCAAAGCCAAGCAGGATCAGCAGCGCAAGACCTGCAATCGCCCAGAGTGTATGAAGGGTCGCATTGTTTGTAGAATGTGCGAGCTGCCAGATCACGAACAGGAACATGACGCCCATCACGACGCTGAAGGCAAAGAGCAGCTTGGCCCAGCCGCCCATCGGGCCTTTCCAGGTATCGCCGATCTGAGTGAACAGACCACGCTCCGCTTCGAGGCTGTCGAGGAATTCGCGATCATCATCGCTCAGCGCCTGTGTGATGCGATTGTCAGGTGTGTCGGTCATGTATCGTCTCCTTCTAGTTGGTCGGTCAGCGCCGCTTTCAACTTGCGGCGGGCGTGGAACAGGCGGCTCTTGGCTGTGCCTGTGGGAATGGATTGGGCCTCAGCAATCTCGCTCAGAGTGAGGCCCTCGACAAAGTGCAGATGCGCAGCGAGGCGTTGTTCGGGCGGGAGCGCGGAGAAAGCCTGGTTGAGCGCGCTGCGTTCGCCTTGACGCGCGGCTTCGCTTGGTTCGGCGAGCGGGCTGCCCGTGGCGGCGCGAGCGCGGGTGCGAATGGCACCGCGCACATAGTCCGCGCCTCTGCGATGCAACACGCCAAAGGCGTAAGCGCGAAAGCGCTTGGGATCGCGCAAACTCGCAAGCCCCTTCCAGATCGCCAGCCAGCAATCCTGCGTGATGTCGCGTGCGGCGTCATCGCTGCCGGTGTAGCGCCGCGCCGCGCGCGCAAGTCGAAGGTGCCAGCGCTGATGCAGCCTTTCAAACGCGCGCACATCACCCTGCTGCGTCATCATGACGAGCAATTCGTCATAAAGCGCCTCAGATCGCGGCGAGGAAGAGACTGTGGCCCGGTTCATCACAAAGGTAGTCTGACCAGCTTGCCAAAAGGTTCAACGCACGATCGGATTCGGAGCAAAAAAGCCTCTATTCTTGACATATACCCTCTTTGTTCTATACATGTTCCGTAAGTAACGGAGGCGATTCGATGGTGCAAGCGTGTGATGAGGTGACTGATTTTTCCTATGATGCCGCTGATGCCACGCCCGCGATTGGTCGCGATTCGGCGGGGCTGCCAGCGTGGGTTTCGGTGTTTGCCGACAATCCGCGTATTCGGCGTCAGATCGCGTGCGATCTTGAAGGTGCCGGTTTTCGCCTGGTTGACGGCGGTGTGATGGCGGACCTGTTGAACGGGCCGATCACACGGCTCGGCGATGTGGTGATAATCGATTGCGTCGCTGCGGGCGATGGCGGGATGGATGCGCGCAGCCTCGCGGCGCTGGCGCGCCTTGATATGCGGGTTGCACGGTCGGGTGCGCAGTTGATTGTTTCCACCACAATGGAAGCGCTTGATGATGTGTTTGGCGCCCTTGATCAGTCGCGCGCGCAGATTCTCGTACAGCCTTCGCGCGCTGAGCGGATTGTTGCTGTCGGGCGCGTCATGGCGAATGCCTCGGGCACGTGCGTGCGTGAGATGAGCGAGGAGGACCGGGTCAATCTTCTGCGACTGGCGCAACAGGTCGAAGCGATTGCGCACAAGCTTGAGGGTCTGAGCGAAACCGGCACGCCAGCATTGAGCGCGGTGGGGACTGAGGCGGAGATGGAGAAGGAGACGGATGCGGAACCGGTCGTGCTGGCCAACCGTCCCGCGCAATTGTTTAACTCGGCCCGGCCGGCGCTTCCCGATCCCAAACTGGTGCGCCAGATGATTGCGGGTCGTCAGGCGCGCGCGCGGTTTTTTGATGCCGAACTGTTTGCTGATCCGGCCTGGGATATGCTGCTCGATCTGACTGCCGCGCATGCAGAGAATGCGCGTGTTTCGGTAACGTCGCTGTGTATTGCGGCGGGGGTTCCGGCGACGACCGGACTGCGCTGGCTGAAGCAGATGGTCGATAACGGTATTTTCAAACGGGTTGCTGATCACACCGATCGCCGCCGCGCCTTTATTGAATTGAGCGACAGCAGCCTTGATGCGATGGCGCGCTATTTTCAGCTGGTCGAGACCCCTCTCGCTCGTGCGGCATAGAATCTGTATGGCTTGCGCTGGTTCGAGCTACGGGGCCTTTGCGGCTTAAGACTTGCGCGGCGTCTTTGGGGCAGCGCGCAGAATGACAGTTGCGGCCCCGTCGCCCAGCGTGGCAAGCGCTTTTGGGCAAGTCAGAGCGGCATGGTCACGTGTGTCGGAGGCGAGCTGTTCAACCTGCCCAAGCTGCATTGCCACCGGACACGATTGTGTGTCGCACTCGATCCGCATGGCATCGGCACGCGCCCGCGCGCGGATTGCTGTGGGCACCGATCCGTGGGTGCAAAGCGCGTCCGCTTCGCCGAGCCTTCGTGCCTGGCGCAGCGTCAGGTCTTCCGGGTCATCGCTGGTAAGTGTGAACGCTTGCGTGCCGGTTTCGGCAGGCGGCAGCTCGCCCGCGGCCCAGCGCTCAACCCGCTCATGAGAGGCGGCGTCCAGCGGATCGAGCGCTCCGCCCTCGCGCAAAGCTGCATCAATGGCACGTCGACGCTCAGCCCCGTCGGGCAACTTTTCGCGCAGCAGCGGACGCGCCGCTTTCAAAGCGTTCGCCAGAAGGCCAAGGCTCTGCGGCAAAATCCGTTCAAGCCGCAGTCTGATATGCTTGGCAAGCCCTGCCGACGCGCCGCCAGTGCCCACCGCAATCAATAGCGGATCACGATCCAAAAGGCTCGGCGTGGTGAAGTCGCACAGGTCCGGGCGATCCACGACATTCACGAGCATACCAGCGCAGCGCAGATTGATCGCGGCAACCTCGCAGGCCTTTGCGTCTTCGAACGCGACAAAGGCGATGCGCACGCCTTCGTCAATCGCCTGGGCCTGGTTATCGATGACGATCCCGCCCGCACGTTCGACCAGACGCCTCTTGGGCTCCGCCGCTTCGCCATCGCCCAGAACCAGCACCGCCTGGCCAGCGATCTGGTGAAACAGGGGAAGGCTTGCAATCTCGGCCATGGTCACGCGCTATTTGAGCCATTCGGGAACGCGCTCGGCGTCCATGATCGCAGAGGCTTCGATACGATCGGCGACGACGGCGTAGCGATCACCATCGACGAGAACCTCGGGCACGAACCCGCGCGAATTGTAGCTTGAGGCCATTGTAGCGCCATAAGCGCCCGCGGTCCGGAACACGGCGAGATCGCCCGCCTCGAGCCGGTCGGTCAGCCGCCCCATCGCAAAGGTATCCCCGGTTTCGCAGATCGGCCCGACAATGTTGGCGGTCATATCGCTGCCGCGCGGCGCGACCGCGACAAAGTCGTGGTAGGCTCCGTAAAGCGCAGGGCGCGCCAGATCGTTCATTGCCGCATCGACAATGACGAAGGGATCTTTGATCCCGCGCTTCACCCGCACCACCTGTGTCAGCAACACGCCAGCATTGCCGGCGATCACGCGGCCCGGTTCAAAGATGAGCTTTACGCCCCAGTCCTTGGCTACGCGCGCTACCATCGCGCCATATTCCGCCGGGCTCGGCATCACATCGCCAGCCTTGTAGGGTACGCCCACTCCGCCGCCCAGATCGACATGGGTGATGGTATGCCCGGCGCTGCGCAGGCTGGTGATCAGTTCGCCAAGTTTTACAAAGGCGCTTTCCAGCGGTGTGAGATCGCCCAACTGCGATCCGATATGCACTGCCACACCGCGCAGATTGACGCCCGGCTGCCCGGCAAGCTTGCCAAAGATCTGACCCGCCTGATCGATCGGCACGCCAAATTTGTTATCCGCCTTGCCGGTCGAAATCTTGTCGTGCGTGCCCGCATCGACATCGGGGTTGATCCGCAGGGCACATTGCGCGGTGACATCCATTTCGGCGGCGATCTCAGCGAGTTCAAGGCCCTCTTCCTCGCTTTCGATGTTGAACTGGCCAATCCCCGCTTCAATCCCGGCGAGGAGCTCAGCCCGGGTCTTGCCAACCCCCGAAAACACGATCTTGTCCGCTGCAACGCCCGCTGCCAAAGCCCGGCGCACTTCGCCGATGGAGACGCAATCCGCGCCATAGCCCTGACCCGCCAGCACGCGCAGCACGGCAAGATTGGGATTGGATTTGACGGCAAAGGCGATGAGCTTGTCCGGCACGCCCGCCAGCCCTTCGCGGAAAACGGTCGCGTGGCGCTCTAATGTGGCGCGCGAATAAACATAGACCGGCGTCCCCACCTCCTCGGCGATGCGGGGCAGGGAGACGTCCTCAGCGTACATTACGCCGTCGCGGTACTCAAAATGATCCATACAGGTGTTGGGTCTCTGGACTCAGATCGTTGGGGGCAGATCGAAGGGGTCGTCTTCACGCTCTTCAGAGCGGCGGCGCAATTCCACGCTGCGTTCGGGTGCGGCCAGCGCGTCAAGTTCAAGCAATTGCTCGGCAGTTGGCGCGTTTTCCTCTTCAGCGGGCGCGCCGTACGGGGCCACCGGCAAGCTGGCACCTTCAGGCGGGGTCAGCGGTGCCGTAGCGCCGCATGCACAAAGCGCGACCAGCGCGGCGGTGACGATCAATATGCGCATCACGCACTCGCTTCCTTTGTCAGATCAAGCGCCGCCATCGCACGCGCCACCTGACTACGTACCTGTTCAGGAGCGGTTCCGCCATAGGAAGCGCGCGCCGCGACCGAGGCATCAACGCTGAGCGCGCTGAACACCCGAGCATCGATGCGGCCGTCAATCGCCTGCAAATCGGCAAGCGGCAGCGCGTCAAGCGCAGCCCCGCGTTCCTCTGCCAGCTTCACCGCAGCACCGGTGATGTGGTGGGCTTCGCGGAATGGAATGTCCGCCTCGCGCACCAGCCAGTCCGCAAGATCGGTCGCGGTGGCATAGCCAAGCTCAGCCGCCTCGCGCATGCGGTCTGTGTGAAAGGTCGCCTCTGCGATCATCCCTGTCGTGGCCGCGATGCTAAGCTCCATCAGGCCGGCTGCTTCGAAGACTGGCGGTTTATCGTCCTGCATGTCTTTTGAGTAAGCGAGCGGCAGGCCCTTCATCGTGATCATCAAGGCGGTGGAGCAGCCGATCACTCGCCCGGCATGTCCGCGCACCAGTTCTGCAGCGTCCGGGTTCTTCTTTTGTGGCATGATCGAAGAGCCGGTCGACAATTGATCGGGCATGCGCACAAAGCCGTAAGGCTGGCTCGCCCAGATGATCAGCTCTTCGGCAAGGCGCGAGAGGTGGAGGGCGGTGATGCTGGCCGTGTGGAGGTAATCGAGCGCAAAATCGCGGTCGGATACGGAATCAAGCGAATTGGCCGAGGGCCGGTCGAAGCCAAGTGCTTCTGCGGTCATATCGCGGTCAATCGGAAAGCCCGTGCCCGCCAGGGCCGCACAGCCCAGAGGGCATTCATTCATCCGCACGCGCGCATCAGCAAGCCGCGAGCGATCGCGCACGAACATCTCGTAATAGGCCATCAGATGGTGACCCAACGTAACCGGCTGCGCGGTCTGTAAATGGGTGAAGCCGGGCATGATCGAAGCCGATTGCTGCTCAGCGCGGGTCACCAGGGCCCGCTGCAGATCAGCCAGCCCTGCATCCATTTGATCGATCGCGGCGCGCACCCAGAGCCGAAAGTCTGTCGCCACCTGATCGTTGCGGCTGCGCGCTGTGTGGAGGCGGCCTGCCGCCGGACCGATCAATTCAGTCAGCCGGCTCTCGGTCGTCATGTGGATGTCTTCCAAGTCCCAGTCCTCAGGCACGCCCTCGGCTTCGTATTCGCCCGCAATGCGCGCAAGCCCCTCCGTAATCGCACTTGCGTCCGCTTCGCTGACAATGCCCTGCGCAGCCAGCATGGCGACATGCGCTTCGCTGGCGAGGATGTCCTGCCGCCAAAGAGCCTTGTCAAACGGGATAGAAGCGTTGATTTCGCGCATGATCGCGCTAGGTCCACCAGCGAACCGCCCGCCCCACATTTGGTTGGAGGCCTGCTTTGAGGAAACTGCCATGATCCGTCTGTCGCCTGTCATCGTGTTGTCCGCTCTCGCGTTAGCGGCGTGCGATAGTGCCCCTGCTCCTGAGGCGCAACCAGAGGGTGCTCCTCCCGCAGCCGGTGAACCCGGTCCTCCGCCGCTGCCCGGGCGCATTGTGCGGTTCAAGGCTGGTGACCAAATTCCTGGCATCACAGTGTCCGATCCGCAGGGGAATACGCTGGAGCTCGCCAAGATGGGGCAGCCGGTGCTGCTCAATCTGTGGGCAACCTGGTGTGCGCCGTGCAAGGTGGAGATGCCGTTGCTCGACAATCTGGCAGCCGAACTGGAAGGAGAGGTCCGCGTTCTGACGGTAAGCCAGGATATTCAGGGCGCCGAGAAAGTCGTGCCGTTTTTCGAGGCAGAGGGTTTTGAGAACCTTGAGCCTTGGATGGACCCTGAGACCGAGCTGGGCGTGGCGCTTGCCGATGGGGGATTGCTCCCGACAACGATCCTGTACGATGCGCAAGGGGTTGAGGTATTCCGCGTGGCGGGAGATTATGCGTGGGACAGCGAGGAAGCGATCGCGCAAATCCGCGAGGCGTTGGCGCAGTAGTTTGGGCGCCGAATTGCCAGAGGCCAGCCGCCATACGAGCCGGCAAGGTTTCGCAAGCCCGACCGCGCGCCCGCAGGCACCCCGCAGCATCAGCGGAGGGAACAGCGCCGAGGGTTTCCGCAAAGCCCTTGGCTATCGCTCGGGAGTTTTCGGTCCAAATCCGTCCCCCGGACGCATTCGCGTCACGAAAGCTGGTGGGCGATGACAGGCTCGAACTGCCGACATCTTCGGTGTAAACGAAGCGCTCTACCAACTGAGCTAATCGCCCGATCCGTGAACCGGAAGAGCGGTATCTAGCGACAAAACTCTCAAAATCAATTGCTGATGTGGTGCGACTGGCCGTGCACGGCTAAGCCTTGCGTGCATGAGCGTTCCGAACATCCTGATCCTCGCTACGGGCGGCACGATTGCGGGCGCGGCCGGCGATGCCATCCGCCACGATTACCGCCCCGGCCAATTGGGGATTGAGGAAATGCTGGAGCGAGTCCGCGCGCTCGGCATTTCGGCGCGGATGGAGGGCAAGCAGATTGCCAATATCGGATCAGAGGATATCACGCCTGCGATCTGGGCCGCGCTCCACCGCGAAACGATGGCGGCAATGGCCGATCCGCAATGCGACGGCGTGATCATCACCCATGGCACTGATACTGTTGAGGAGACCGCGTTCTTGCTCGACCTCACCTTGCCTACCACCAAGCCTGTAGTGCTGGTGGGAGCGATGCGCCCGGCGGACGCGGTGGGCTATGATGGCCTTCGCAACTTTGCCAATGCGCTGCGGGTTGTCCGCTCAAGCGAGGCGGCAGGGCGCGGCGTGCTGGTGGTGATGGGTGACACAGTCATCGCGGCGCGCGACGTGCGCAAGGCGCGCACCCGCGGTATCGACGCTTTTGAAGGCTTCCCGCGCGCCTCGGTGGCGCTTGTAACACCCAGCGCACTCGAATGGTTTGGAGCGCCATGGCGGGTGGGCGAAACGGCGCGATTTTCGTTTTACGAGACCTTGCCCGATGTGCCCATCCTGGCGGTCTTTGCGACGATGCCGCCAGATTACGTCGCGCGCCTTGTTACGCCAGCCACGCGCGGGATCGTGATTGCGGGGCTGGGCGAGGGCAATATGCCTGATCCGGTGCGCGAGGCGCTAGTGGTTTTGGCGGCGTCGGGCCTGCCGGTTGTGCGCGCCAGTCGGCTTGAAGAGGGTCTGGTCGATCGCGAGCCCGAAGACGAGCAAAACCGCTTCATCGCCGCGCGCGCGCTGGGTCCGTCCAAGGCGCGCATCCTGCTCGCACTGCTGGTTGCGAACGGTGTGAGCGACCTGAACGCGATCCAGCAGACGTTCGATGGTCGGTGATCGCCTGAATTGGGCCAAGGAGCATTTGTGGGCAGGCCGGGCCTGGTCCGCTCCCACTCCGAAGTCGAAACAGTGCGACTGGTTGGTTTTTGCGCTGATAATCGGCAAACACGACGCCATCATGCAACTTGTTGATCAACAATTGCTGATTCCTTCGTGCAACACGCCCTGATCTGAAGTCTTGCGGCTAATGTGATCACGGCGTCTGCGTGAGAGTGTTCGCCTGAGCGAGAGACGGTCGGACCCTGAGCGTGCCG
>JBCBKF010000072.1:0-10014 GCA_038522255.1 Pseudomonadota bacterium | reverse complement strand
TAATTCCTGCGATTGCGGCCATATTTGCCGCGATCTTCGCAGGGCTGTGGTGGCAGGATCGCACTCGTCTCCACGTGGCCGCTTACGCTTATGGCTTCGCCGCGCTCAGCGCTGGAGTAATTGTAAACATTGTGATATTTCAAGCGATTACACCAGAAGCTGTGGTCGCCTATCACTTGATATCGATGTCCGGACTAATCGCGCTCTTGTGGGGGACGGCGCACCGTCTGGGGCTGAAGACCCCGGTGCGAATTTACGTCGCAAGCGTCTTGTTCACCTGCGTTCTGATCTGGGTCTCCGTCGCTGCGGGCGAACGCGATGCGATGATGATTGCGCAAAATACCAATTCGAGCCTGCTCATGGCGCTGACAGCGCAGAACCTGTGGCACGCCGGATCGCGCCGTTTCGCAGATCGAGCGCTTATTTGGGTAATTGGGTTCTTCTCGATTTTCGGTTTTACCCGACCTCTCTTGACGATTTTTTCCGATACCTTGTTTGGACCGGGTGAAGAGGGCGCGGCCATGCTGCTTGGAATCCACGTCCTGGTACTTGCGATCTTCTTGACGCTCCAGGCCGTGGCGCTGATTGCCACCGTGCTGAGCGACAAGAGCGAGGCTGAGCGTGAAAGTGCTGCAATGGACCCGCTTTCCGGCCTGCCCATGCGCGCCATGTTTGAACGCGAAGCCCTGGCCTTGCAGGATCGCGCGCGTGAGCGCGGTGTTCCGCTCAGTCTGGTGATCGCCGATCTTGATCATTTCAAGCGCGTTAATGACACCCATGGCCATGCGGCGGGAGACCGGGTGATCGCAGACTTCGGGGCCATGATAGCGGGTGAAATTCGGCCCAACGACATTTGCGGGCGGATCGGCGGCGAAGAGTTCTGTGTCGTGGCGTTCAGGTGTGAAGGTGACAATGCGCGTTCGCTGGCCAATCGCATCCGTCTTGCCACGGCGCGACTGGAAGTGGCGGGTGCCAAGGAAGACGAGGGCCCTGTCACGGCGAGTTTCGGGGTCGCTGAATGGGATTTGCACGAACCCTACAGCGAAGTCTTCCAACGCGCTGACAACGCGCTTTACGTCGCCAAACGGTCAGGCCGAAATTGCGTGGTTCTGGCTGGTAAGGCGGGAGCGCACAAACCGCTCCTGCGGCCGCCGTCCCCGGACGCAGCGTCACCAAACATGCTTGGTGAAGGAGGGGAAGGCACACAGGAGTTTCCCAAAGACGGCCTGCGCGCGTCCGATGACGCAAAGATCCTCAAGACCGAAAGACGCAAGGCAGCCAATGGCGGATGAATCCGGCACGCGCGACGCGATTGTCGGTGGCAGCGAAATTGAGCGCTTCAGAAAGATTGCCCGATTAGCAGCCTCTTAACCGCCTGCCGGTAATTGCACCTGTTCTTGAGGGACGGGATTTAGGTCGGGTGTCAGAGCACGTTTTTGGAGTCATCAATCCGATGATCGCGCTGATCTTCGCGATTAGCGGGTTTCTGATCTGGCGCCGTAACCCTGGGCAACGTCACCTCATCGGCATGGCGCTGGCCGCGCTGGCCCTCGGCATCAGCTTTGGCCTGAACCATTATCTTGTCAACCAGGACGCCTTCGCTGTCCGGATGATGACCGCCTTGTTCGCTATTGCAGCGGTCATCGGGATCGTCTGGTCGACGTGCCTTAGGCTTGGCAAGCGGCCACCGCTCGCGCTGTGGTTGGCGGGCGCGCTGGCGACGCTGTGTCTGATGGGACTGACGCAGCCCGAGCGCGATGTCACCCCATGGGTGTTTCTGATCAACGTGTATTGCGGGGTCGTGTTCGCGATGGGCGGGGTTCTGCTGTCGGAGGTGCGCTCGACCGAGCCGATCGACCGCGCGACGATCTGGGTTTTTTCGCTGATCGCGGTGCAGTTCTTCGCCCGACCTATAATCGTTTACATGATCGGCGGCTCGATGACCTCCGAGGCTTATCGCGATTCCGCAGGGCACGCGATCTATATCGTTGTGGGCGCGCTCGCCATGGTACTATTGGCCGGCGTCCTGATGGGATCGGCTGTGGTCGACGCCATGAAAGCGCTGAAGGATGCGGCCCGCACGGACAATCTGAGCGGCCTTGTCTTGCGGGACGCGTTTGAGGAAAGTGCAGCGGAAATGTTCGCCCGCGCGCGGGAAGAGGACGCGCCGATCAGCGTGATCGTAGCCGATATTGATCATTTCAAGCGCGTAAACGATCTGTGGGGGCATCCCGTCGGCGACAAAGCGATCGCCAATCTCGGCAAGGTATTCAAGCGCACGATCCGTGCAACGGATATGGCCGGGCGCATCGGTGGGGAGGAATTCTGCGTGCTGGTCTGGAATTGTCCGGAAGACGCCGCCGGTCGCCTCGCTGATCGCCTGCGGATCCAATTCGCACGCGAGGAGCATGAGGGCATTGATCCTGCTATACGCTTGACTGCAAGCTTTGGCGTGGCGGCGTGGAACCGGGGTGAGAGCTACACCAGCGTGTACGAACGCGCGGACGAAGCGATGTACCGGGCCAAGAGATCGGGCCGCAACCGGGTTGTCACCAGCTCGTTTGGGCCGGTTGGCCTGGCCGCGATTTCGGAAAGCTGCACCGACCCTCACCTTTTGCCCGATCCGGCATCCTCACCGGCTGATGTTATCGCGATTGACGAAGGCAAGGCGGCCCAGCAATCTGCGCGCTGAGGGGCACTAACTGGACAGATGTGCACGCGCGCTTTAGCGCACCTTGGCCATGAACATCCGTCCTTTATCCCTCCTCGCCGCGCTCGCCTGGGCGCTTCTTCTCACCGCACCTGGCCATTCGCAGACCGCTTTCGAGGCCGCACAGGGCCGCGGGCGCGACGCTGCTATCGCGTCCCCATCATCCACGCCTGCCAAGTTGGAGGCGATCGCTATGCAGGCACTCGACAACGACACGATTGCCTATGACTTTGTCGAAGGGGTGACCACCGAAGTGGGCCCGCGCCAGGCGGGGACCGAGGCCGAGGCCCGCGCGCGAAAATGGGCGATGGCCTGGCTGAAGGCGAAAGGCTTTGCCAATGTCGCCGCTGAACCCTTTGACATGGAAACCTGGGTGCCGGGCGATACGCACAAGGCCGAAGTCCTTGCGCCTTTCCCGCAACCCATGGTGATCCAGCCACTGGGCAACAGCGCCTCGACCGGGCCCGAGGGGATCGAGGCCGAAGTGATCGAGTTCGAAAGCGTTGCTGCCCTTTCGGCAATCGAGGATGGCGCGCTGGAGGGCAAGATCGCGTATATTACGCACCAGATGCGCCCTTCGATGGATGGCTCCCATTACGGTTTTGCAGGGCCAGTGCGCTGGTTTGGACCCAGCATAGCGGCGAGCAAGGGCGCCCTTGCAGCGGTGATCCGGTCTGTCGGGACCGATCGCAGCCGTAACCCGCACACAGGCGGCACCAGCTTTCCCGCCCGCACCAGCCCGATTCCCGCTGGCGCTTTGTCGCTGGCAGATGCTGACAATCTGGAGCGCATGTTTGACCGCGCGGGCGATCGCCCTGTGCGCATGAAGGTGGTGCTCACGCCGCGCCTGCTCGGCACCACAAAAAGTGCAAATGTCGTGGCCGAAATTTCGGGCAGCAATCCTGACCTTCCGCCGGTTCTGATTGCCTGCCACCTTGATAGCTGGTGGAACGCTCCGGGCGCGTTCGACGATGGCGCGGGCTGCGGGATCATCACCGCCGCTGCCTTGCACGTCGCCAGAATGGGCCAGCCGCTTCGCACGATCCGCGTGCTGTTGGCGGGCGCTGAGGAGGTCGGCCTGTGGGGTTCCAAAGCGTACAGCGCAGCGCATATTGACGATCCCATCGCAGTGGGTCTGGAAAGCGATTTTGGTGCGGACCGCATCTGGCGTTTTGAAAGCAATTTCGGCGAAACCAATCCCGCTTTGCATCAGAGGCTTGCGCAGGCGCTCGCACGGTTCGGCGTCGCCAATTCCACCATCACTGCAAGCGGCGGCGCGGACATCAATATTGCGCGCGATCAGAAAACCGCGATTATTGACCTGCAGCAGGACGGGACGCGCTATTTTGATCTCCACCACACACCCGATGACACGCTCGACAAGATTGATAAGGCGCAGCTTCGCCAGAATGTGGCGGTATGGACCAGCGTGGTCGGTCTGCTCGCCTATGAACCAAATTCGATCCTGACCGGTGGCGCTCCGCCAGCGGCTCCCGCTGCAGGCGGGTCCTGAGCGCACTGACTGCAAGCCCGCTCGCAACGGCGTTCACCCGGGATGGCCCCGCTGTCAGAATCGTCAAAATCATGTCTGAAAAAGAGAAAGAAAGGGTCTTCGATTTGACCCAGAATCGTCGTGGCACGGACATATGTTGCGGGCAAAGGATGACAAATCAATTTGCGCCTGGGTTCATTTCGTCCGGATGATTTGGACAGCGGCCCGCGCGCCCGAACAGACCAAAGCACGGGAGCGCGCCGTTGTCGGAAAATCTGCTCATCTGCGATCTCACGCAAAGCTGGTCGGCTACCGGCGGTGGCGGCATCTCGACTTATCTGAAAGAAAAGAAGAGGTTCTTTCAGCAGAACACCGAACATCGCCTGCTCCAGATTGTGCCGGGGGAGGCAGACAGAATCACGGTGGAAGGCCGCACCATTTTTGCCGAAGTGGGTGCGCCGCAGGTTTGGGGAAGCCCCAATTATCGCTGGATCAATCGCAATGATGCCGTGTTTGATCTGTTGCGCGAATACCAGCCCAACATCATTGAAAGCCAGTGCCCCTGGGTGCTGCCCTGGATCGCGATCCGGCATCGTCGGCGCTTTCCGCAGACCGCTTTGGTCGCCGGTTACCGCACCGATTTCCCCAATTCCCAGATCTATCGCGTGATGAAGGATTTGAGCGGGCATTATCCCGCCGCGTTCTTCAAGCAGGTCGGCTATTTCTACGCCTGGATGACCTATCACCGCTTTGATCGGGTCTACACGCTCAATGAAGAGGCGCGCGGCATGCTGGCGCGTCTCAATTACCACCGCACAGGGCTGCTCGGGCTCGGGGTCAATGTTGACCAGTTCTCGCCCGGCCACCGCGACCCGAATTTCCGCGCCTCGCTCGGCTTGCCGCCAAGCGATGGGCCGCTGCTGATCTATGCCGGGCGGCTCGACAATGAAAAGCGCGCCTATGTGCTCACCGAAATGTTCAAGCAGATCCCGCGCGAACTGGGCGCGCAGATGGTGCTGATGGGCGATGGCAAGCTGCGCGAAACGCTTCAGGAGGAGGCGAAGGGGCTGCCCATTGCGTTCCCCGGATACGAAACGCAGCGAGCGACCCTTGCACGCGCTTTGGCGAGTTCGGACATTTACGTGAGCGGCATGGCCGATGAGACCTTCGGTATCTCGGTGCTGGAAGCGCAGGCATCCGGATTGCCGGTGGTCGGCGTTGCCGGCGGGGCGATGCCCGAACGCGTGCCAGAAGGCACGGGTCTGCTTGGCCCTGTCGACGATGCGCTGGAAATGGCCCGCAATGTGGTGCGGGTGTGGACCGAGGACTACGCCGCCAAGCGCGAACGGTCGCTGCGCCTCGCGACTTCGCACAACCGTTGGAAGGACACATTTCGTCAGTTGATCGATGTCGAATACGCCGAAGCGCTCAAGGCGCGCGACGCAAGACTATCGGGGTCGATGACTATGACCCTGAAACGAGCGCTGAATTTCTCTTGAGCGCGTCCATGCCTTCGGAAGATCAGCCATTGATCGAAGAGCGCGCCGTCGTCGATGCTCCGCTCAGCGCGCTGCCGCGCCGCACGCTCACCATTGCGCTTTGGGTGCTGCCGTTTGTCGCGCTGGCCAATGTTGGGGCGCTGGTGTGGTCGCTGGGCGGTGTAAACCTGTCCTATCGGATCGTGGAGCCGCATCTTATCATGCTGGCCATGGCACTGATCTTTGTGCCGATGCTGACCAATTCGGTGCGCCTTGTTCTTTGGAGCCGGTTTTTCGGGCTTGATCTAGGCTTTCGCCGCGCGCTCAAGGTGACGACGGGCACCATGGTTGCCAATTCGGTGACGCCCTCGGCCACGGGCGGAATGCCGATCAAGCTGGCGTTTCTGATCGGTGCGGGCGTGGAAACGCGCCGGGCGCTGGCGCTGATATCGTTTCAGACGGTGGAGGACGCGCTGGTCCTGTTCAGCCTGGTTGGGATCACTCTGGGCGTGACGGGCTTTGCCCTGTTCGATTTCCTCGGCCAGGACCCGGAACTAGTGGCGCGGTTCGACACCACGGTTCGGTCAATCAGCATGGTGGTGGTCTGGACGCTGGTCGGGCTGGCGGTGCTGGGGCTGGTAGTCGCTGCGGGCCTCCTGGGCGGGCGGGTGAGGACCTTTGCGAGCAAAGCTTCGCGCGCGGTCAAGCGCTGGGTTGCTGGCGTGCTGGGCGATTGGGGCGAAGCGGCCCGCCGCGGCAAGTGGGTGGCGGTTGTTAACGTGATGCTGGCGCTATTCCAGTGGTGCGTGCGCTTTTCTATCGCGGGCCTGGTGCTGGCGGCGTTCGGCGTTGAGTGGCGCCCGGCGCTCTACTGGCTGTTGCAATATCTGGTGCAGTCGATCAGTTCGATCGTGCCCACGCCGGGCGGTGCGGGCGGCGCGGAAGCGGGCTTTCTGCTGCTGTTTGCCCCCTTTGTTGATCCCGACGCACTGGTTCCCGCGATGAGCACTTGGCGGCTGATCTTCTTCTTCCTGCCGTTAACTGGCGCCGCCTTGATCTTCTTCCTGCTCAACCGTAAGCCGCGCGCGGCCGCGGATGCAGTGGCATCAGCTGCCAATGCTCCTGAAACGGCCCGCCTTCCGCAACCGGCGGAATAGCGCCTCAGGCGCGAATCAGACCACTCATCGCTGACGCAGAGCGGCCCGGAAACAGGCTCGCCATAGCGTTTGCGGGATCAAGCCCGAAATGCTCTGCCGCCGCGCCTGCCAACACGCTTTCAAGCGCGGTGGTCGGCATCAGATCGCGCGCTTGATAAAGATTGCGCTCGGCCAGACCCGGCCAGTCACCCAGCACACGTTTGCCACGCACCGCGCCGCCCATCACCAGCGCAGCACTTGCCGTGCCGTGATCCGTGCCATTGGTCCCATTATAGCGCGCGGTGCGGCCGAATTCGGTCGCAACCAGCACCAGCGTGTTTGACCAATCGCTTCCCATCGACGTCGCATATGCGCCCAGCAGCGCATCGAGATTGCGGGCAGGACGGGCAAAGGCGCCGCGCTGATTGGCGTGGGTATCCCACCCGCCCATTTCGATCATCGCGATCCGTGCGCCATCCTCACCGCGCATCAGCGAGCCTGCAAGCTCGCCCGCTTTCTTGGCATCGCGCAGATTTCGCAAGCCATCATCAGCGGCCATTGCGCGCGTTTCCAGCGCTTGCGCGTAAAGCGAGCCAAGCTGCTCATCGGCGCTGTAAAGCCTCGCCACCCGGTCAAGGAAATCGGCGCTCGCCTCGGGCAGGGAGGAGGGCGCATAGCTGGAAACCGGCGCGCTGCCACGCAGCGCAAGTGGCATGGTCGGCGCGATTGCCAGGGCGCGCGGAGTGTCGCCGTCCGATAACAGCGCCACCAGCCGGTTAAGCCAGCCATTGCGCATGGTGTTTGGCTGTGCCGCGCCGCTTTCCAGCAGGTCCTGCCCGTCGAAATGCGACCGCTCGCGATACGAGGTGGCGGTGGCGTGGACAAACAGCGCTTCGCCAGCGGCGTATGACGCGCCAATTTCGGCAAAGGCGGGGTGCAGCGCAAAGGTGGAATCCAGGCGGCTGGCGCCTTCATAGTCGGGCAGGGCGGCAGGGCGCAGCGCGGCGTAATCGGGATCGCCCAGCGGCGCGAGCATTGCCATCCCGTCCATCGCGCCGCGCAGCAGGACAAACAGCATGTTCTTTGGCCCCGTCCCTTGCGCAAAGGCGATGCGCGGCGCGGCGAGGCTGGCCGCGCCTATGGTAAGCGAACCGGCAAGGAGCGAACGGCGGTGGATTGCGGCGTTGAGATCGAGAGAGGTCATCGGCTTATCTCCGCATCATTTCAGGGGCGACCAGCATCAGGCCGAGCGCCTGGCGGCCGCTTTCCGCGCGCGCGATCCAGGTGCGAGTGTTGTCGGATAGCGCTTCGGGGAAAGCCGCCTCGGCACGCGCGAGAACCGCGTCGGCGGGGGCGTTGCGCGCGATCCGGTCAGCCAGTTCCACGCGGCGCAAGAGCGCATCCGGCCCCGCCCAGCTGTCCGCCAGATCGTCAAAACCCGCAGGCGAAGGCGCTCCCCACGGCACCTGGCCAAGCTGGCGCACCACGCCGTTGATCCGTTTCTCGTCCAATCCGTCAATGCCGGTAAAGCGCAGGACCGAAGTCAACCATTCAACCGGCTGGCGGAACTTGACGGGCTCTTCATTCCAGCTTTCGGGTGCGTTGACGAGCGTTTGCGCAAGGCTGCCGAGATCGCCGCCGGTCTGCAGAAAGTCGCGCTCCAGTCGAGCGACAAGGCTGGGTTCGGGATCATCCTTCGTGAAATGACGCGCCAGCTTGGTCGCGACAAAGCGCGCGGTTGAAGGATGAGCGGCCAGATCATCGAGTATCGCGATCGCTTGTGCGGGCCCGGTGTCTTCATAGCGCCGACCCATGACTGTGCGGGTCCCTTGCTCGTGAGCAATTTCGACAAAGGCCGCGCCGCCCGGCTGATCCTTGGCGAAACGCGCCAGGCGCGACAGGTTCGGGACGGTCCACCCGGTCAACGCGCGCGCGAATTCGGTGACATCGGCCTGAGAGTAACCGCCATCGACGCCCAAAGTGTGCAGCTCCAGAATTTCGCGTGCGAGATTTTCGTTGAGGCCGCGTTGCGGCGCGTTCGGGCTACGCCGACGGCGGCGCTCGCCAATCTGTGAATTGGGCCCGATCGATTGGAACTGATCAAGGTAAAGCAGCATCGCCGGATGGAGCACAGCGGCCTTTAGCATGTCGGAGAACTTGCCGGTCAGACGGGGACGAATAGCGTTGAACTCATGGTTGCCCACTTCGAACGGGGTGCCGGGTTTTCCGGCTGACACGGAAAAATGGTTGGACCAGAAATGCACCAGCCGTTCAGCGAATGGGTTGGGGGAGGTAACGGCAACGTTGATTCGGGCGGCGACATCTACGCGGTAGCGGCCATAGGCTTCCTGCACCTTGGCCCGGTATTCGGGCGGCAGGGCCGCCAATTGTTCAGCTCGCGAAGAGCGCTTTGGCTTCGATGCGGCCTTATCGGCTACAGGCGCCATCGCATCGGCACTCGCCTCCATCGCAGACATTTCCTCACGCTCGCGGCGCGACTTGCGGATGATCTGGAGCAACTCTCCCGCTTCGCCGCTGGTATCCGGGCGTCCGCTCAGCGAGCCTGGGCGAGGGTCAAACTCGCGCAGTTGCCGCAGAAGATAGCTTTGCGGATCGGACGGCGGGCTTTCACCCGGTCGCAATCCGTATCCAAAGCGGTTAAGCGCGACGCTGGCTTGGCTCATAATAAAGGCCCATCGTGTTCGTGATATAAGGTCCAGTTACGGTGCCGAACCTTAAGACACGATGAGCCTTGCCCAAAACCGAGCGTTTGTCACGTCGCGCTACGTCGCGAAATGTCACGTTTCCCTAGCGTCAAGAGGCGCGCGCGAAGTTTGAGATCCCACCGGGGCAAAGCGCGGATCATGCAGCGAGGCTGGGGGAGAACGCGTGCTGAGCATCGTATTGGGCCCCGTCAGCCAATTGGAAGTGACTGACGGATTCACCCAGCCGTTCTGCCTCGGTCGCCAGCGAGGCAGCAGCCGCAGCGCATTGTTCGGCCATCGCCGCGTTTTATTGGGTGGAATTGTCGAGACCACGCATGGTGGCGGCGATGATCGCTTTCGCATGCGCGTGGGCAATTCTGTGCCCTCTTCACAGCCGGGCTTGCTCAACCGCCGCGCGGATCACGCCGCCGCTGCGCAGAACGCGACCCGCCGCGATTGAACGTGCGCGGCCCAAGTTCCTTGGCCTGTTTTG
>JBCBKF010000071.1:0-10036 GCA_038522255.1 Pseudomonadota bacterium | reverse complement strand
GGTGAATCAAACGTGCCTTGGCTGCGGTGAACCTGTCGATCCGCCCAGAGCATCAGGCCGGTTCAGCGATCACGCCAAACAAATCATGCGCATCCGCGTCCTCGACCATGGCTTGGACGATATCGCCGGGTGCGAGGCTTTCGGGCACGTTGCGCAAGTACACTGCGCCGTCGATCTCGGGCGCGTCAGCCTGCGTGCGGCCATTGGCGCCGATATCGCCGTCTTCGTCCGGCTCGCCCACCTCGTCGATGATGACAGGAAGCGTGCGGCCGATCTTGGCCTTGAGCTTGGCCGCGCTGATGCGCTCGGTCACTTCCATGAGGCGGGCGTATCGCTCCTCCTTCAGCGCTTCGGGCACCGGATCGGGCAGGGCGTTGGCCGCGGCGCCCTCAACCGGTTCGAACCGGAAGGCGCCGACGCGGTCCAATTGCGCCTCTTCGAGCCATTCAAGCAGGTACTCAAAGTCCTCCTCGCGCTCTCCGGGGAAGCCGACGACGAAGCTGGAGCGGATGGCGATCTCGGGGCAGATTTCTCGCCAGCTTTTGAGGCGTTCAAGCACCTTGGCCTCGTTCGCGGGGCGACGCATGAGCTTGAGGACGTGGGGGCTGGCGTGCTGGAAGGGGATGTCGAGATACGGGGTGAGAAGCCCCTCGGCCATCAGCGGGATCACCTTGTCGACATGCGGATAGGGGTAAACATAGTGAAGGCGGACCCAGGGCGGCGAGCCGTTCCCGGTATCAAGCTGGCCCAACTCTCGCGCCAGATCGGTCATGTGGGCGCGAACCTCGCGGCCCTTCCACTCCCGCGCATCATGCCGGCTGTCGACGCCATAGGCCGAGGTGTCCTGACTGATCACCAGCAGCTCGCGCGTGCCCGCTGCAACCAGCTTCTCGGCCTCACGCAGGACTGCGTCGATGCGGCGGCTCGCCAGCTTCCCGCGCAGCTGGGGGATGATGCAGAAGGCGCAGGAATGGTTGCAGCCCTCGCTGATCTTCAAGTAGCTGTAATGGCGCGGCGTCAGCTTAATATCAGTGTCAGTGGGCTGCGGTATCAGATCGACGAACGGCCCTTGGCTTGGCGGCGCGTGTTCGTGGACGGCTTCAACGACCTGCTCGTACTGATGCGCGCCGGTGACGGCGAGGACTTGCGGATGCGCGGCGCGGATTGCCTCGGCCTCATCGCCCATGCAGCCGGTGACGATGACGCGGCCATTCTCCGCGATCGCCTCACCAATGGCGGCAAGGCTCTCCTCCTTGGCGCTGTCGAGAAAGCCGCACGTATTGACCAGCACCACATCGGCGCCCGCGTAATCGGGGCTCATCGCGTAGCCATCGGCGCGCAGGCGCGTGAGGATACGCTCGCTGTCGACCAGCGCCTTGGGGCAGCCGAGCGAGACCATGCCGACCCGCTTTGCATCGGGGAGAGTGGTGGTGGGCGTGTTCATGATGGGCGCGCCTCTACACGCGCTTCAGCGATTGCGCTAGGCTTCTTGGATTGGGTCGCATTCAATGGGAGGGATCAACAATGAGTGACTTTGAGCTTTGGCCGGTTCTGGCGGGCGCAGCGGCGTTCTTCGTCGTGGGCATGATCTGGTATGGTGGCCTGTTCGGGAAGGCCTGGCAAAAGGCCTCGGGCGTGACCGATGAACAAGCGCAAAGCGGCAATATGGCGCTCATCTTTGGGCTGTGTTTTGTGTGCGAGATCGTGATCGCAGCGGTGCTTTGGCACTTGCTGGAGCGGGTCAATCCCGCGCCGCACGTGGTGATGATGATGGCGACAGGCTTTGCCGGCGGGATCATGGTCCCGGCGATGGCGATCAACTACCTGTTCCAGCGAAAGCCCCTCTCGCTCTACCTCATCGATGGCGGGCACTTCCTGTTCGGCATGGCGGCGATGGGCGGGGTGTTCGTGGCGTTTCGTTGATAGTGGGGGCTCCTGCGACCCGCGCCTCAAGACGAAGCGCCGTTCCCATTACCGTTGCCGTTTCCATTGGTGGGGGAGGGGACGATCTCGACCACGATATCGCCTTTCTGGAGGGCCTGGCATTCCTCTTCCCAATAGCCGATCGCCCGGCCATTGCGGTAGATGCGAAGGCCTCGCCCACCGGTGGAAAGCTCGCTGATGGAGAGGCCGGCTTCGGCCTCCTCGACCTCGCGCTCTACCAGCTGGACCCGGCCCGAAACCGAGGCGAGGTCAGCGAGGTAATCCGCAATATGCGCGCCGCGCGCCGAGCCGGCGAGCAGCAGGCCGGTAAAGCGCACCGGGTTGATGACATTGTTCGCGCCCGCTTGCCGCGCGAGCAGTTCGTTGTCTTCGGCGCGCACCACAACGCTGATCGGGAGCTTGGGAGCCAGGTGCCGGACGGTCAGGACGATCAGGATGGAGGTGTCATCGCGTCCTGCGGAAACAAGAACAGAAGACGCGGTCTCGATCCGAACAGCCTTGAGGATATCGTCGCGCGAAGCATCGCCCGCCAGCACCACGACGCCCATCTTCTCAGCCTGCGCCAGACGCTCTTCGCTGGGGTCGACGACGACGATCTTGCTCGCATCGGTGCCGCGCTGGATCAGTTCTTCAACGCTCTGCGAGCCAGAGACGCCAAAGCCGAGGACCACGACGTGATCGGTGAGTTTATCCTGGATGCGCGCCATGCGCCACTTCTCCCAGCTTTGCTTGATGATGAAATTATACGCGGTGCCCACGAAAATGAAGAACACCATGAACCGGATTGGCGTCACGATCACCGCTTCCTTGAAGCGCGCCGCCTCGGTCACCGGGGTAATGTCGCCAAAGCCAGTCGTGGTGATCGAGATCATGGTGAAATAGAACAGGTCGAGCAGGCTGACATGCCCATCATAGCTGTCCTGAAGGCCTTCGCGATCCAGCCAGTGGATGAAGACGACGACGCCGATCAGTGCGAACGCAGCGCCCAGCCGCAGCCCGAGATCCGCGTACCACGGAAGATTGACTGCGCGCTTGAGCGGTTTGAATTTGCGCGCGCGCTTGAGTGGCCGTTTGATCGGGTTCTTCATGGGCAGATCATGCCGGCACTAACTGTTGTACCGCGCGGCCAGGTTTGCGAGCGAAGAGTGGTGCGTCAGGTCAAGCTGCAGCGGCGTCACCGCGACATACCCTTCGTCAATCGCTTCAAGGTCAGTGCCGTGATCCAGGGTGTGCTCGATTGCGTGCAGACCAAACCAGAAATAGCGGTGGCCACGCGGGTCCTTGCCTTCAACGATGCTGCCGCGCGAATAGTCGTGAAACCCCTGACGCACGACGCGGATTCCTTCGACATCGCCCGCCGGGCAGGGCGGGAAGTTGACGTTGACGAGCGTGCGTTCAGCAAAGGGTGTATCAAGTAGTGGCTGAATTGCCTTGGGCCCCCACTTGGCTGCTGCATCGAAGAGGTCCGCATCACCGCTCCCGTCGATAATGCCGCCATCGATGTTGCGGCGCGTGTTGCCGGGGCCGTAGACTTGGCTCAGGGCAATCGAACGGATGCCGGCAAGCGCGCCTTCGATCGCGGCCGAAACGGTGCCGGAGTAAGTGATGTCATCGCCAAGGTTGGCTCCGCGGTTGACGCCGGAAAGGATGAGATCGGGCGGGCTGTCCAGCACTTCGCGCAGCGCCATCATCACGCTGTCGGTTGGCGTACCGGTGACGGCAAAGCGCCGCTCGGCATACTTTTGGAGGCGCACCGGGCGGTTGAGCGTCAGCGAGTGGCCCGCGCCCGATTGCTCTTCGGACGGAGCGCATACCCAGATATCGTCCGAAAACTGCGCGGCGATCTCTTCGAGCACGGCAAGGCCCGGGGCGTGGTAGCCATCATCATTGGTGACGAGAATACGCATGATCGTCGCTTACCCCTCAGGCTCAAGCTTGGTGACACCGCCCATATAGGCATGCAGCGCCTCAGGGATCAAAACGCTCCCGTCGGCCTGCTGATAATTCTCGAGGATCGCGACCAGAGTGCGCCCTACAGCAAGGCCGGAGCCATTGAGCAAGTGGAAATACTCGCTCTTCTTCTCTCCCGCCACGCGGTAGCGCGTGTTCATGCGCCGTGCTTGGAAGTCGCCAGTGTTGGAGCACGAGCTGATCTCGCGATAGGCGTTCTGGCCGGGCAGCCAGACTTCAAGATCGTAGGTCTTCCTCGCGCCAAAGCCCATGTCCCCGGTGCACAGCAGCATGGTGCGATAGGGCAGACCTAGCGCTTCCAATACCTCTTGGGCGGCCCTCGTCATGCGCTCATGCTCGACCTCGCTCTCCTCGGGACGCACGACGCTGACAAGCTCGCATTTGGTGAACTGGTGCTGGCGGATGAAGCCGCGCGTGTCGCGCCCTGCAGAGCCCGCCTCGGAGCGGAAGCAATCGGTGAGCGCGGTCATGCGCAGCGGCAGATCCGCCTCGTCGAGCAGCTCGCCCATGACGGATGCGGTGAGGGAAACCTCGGCGGTGGGGATGAGCCAGCGGCGAGTAGGAGGCGATGGAAGGGAATTCCAAACTTCTTCATCGACCACTTCTGCATTCGCTGGAAGCCGACCTGCGGCCTTCGCCTCTTCCAATTGGTCTTGTTTGAAACGAAGAATTTCACGGAAGTCGAGAGATATATCAGTTTCAAAACTATCCTCGGCGAACTTGGGCAGCTTGTCGGTGCCGTACATCGCCTCGTTCTTGACCAGCAGCGGGGGCGCGCATTCGGTGTAGCCGTTGGCGCTGACCTGATGATCGAGCATGAACTGGCCGAGCGCGCGGTGCAGCCGCGCCATTTGCCCGCGCAGGAAGGTGAAGCGCGCGCCTGAAATCCGCGCGCCGGTCTCGAACTCCATGCCCAGCATCGGGGCGATGTCGGCGTGTTCCTTGGGCTCGAAATCGAAAGCGGGTTTCGCGCCCCAGGCCGAGACCTCGACATTGCCGTCTTCGTCCGCGCCTTCCGGCACATCGTCAAAGGGGATGTTTGGGATAACGGCCAGCGCGTTCTCGAGCGCCGTCGCGGCGGCGCGCTCGCGCTCCTCCAGTTCCGGCATCGACTGCTTCAATTCGGCGACCTCGGCCTTGAGCGCCTCGGCGGTTTCGGTATCGCCTTGGCCCATTGCTTTGCCGATCGCTTTCGAGGCTTCGTTGCGGCGGCTCTGTGCCTCTTGCAGCTTCGTCGTTAGCGCGCGGCGCTTTTCATCCATCGCGACAATCTGGCGCGCGACAGGTTCTGCCCCGCGCCGTGCCAGCCCCGCGTCGAACGCATCAGGATCGTCTCGGATCAAGCGGATATCGTGCATGGCCGGGCCTATGCCCGCTTCGCATCACGATTGAAAGGCCCTCAAAACGGGCTCGGCAAATGGGTGGGGCAGCGCGCCGATGAAAGAGCGCGCCGCCCCCCGGAGAGACGGTTGAAATTCGCCAGCGTCAGAAGTTGACTTGGCCGGTGACAAAGAAGCGCCGCGGATCGCCATAAAACCCGGTCAGGGTCCCTTCGAGGCCCAGCGTAGGCACGAACGGCGTGCCCGGCGGCGTCCCGCCCGTGACGAAGTTGTAGCCGGCCACGATGTACTCGACATCGAACAGGTTTTTCACGTGGCCGCCAACGCTGAAGCGGCCTTCATCATCGGTGTAGACGATGCTGAAATCGACCAGCTCGAATCCGTCCTGGTCAAGGAACGCGTTAGGCGTTTCGAACTGGCTGGCGTCCGAGCGGAAGGATAAAAGGCCAATAAAGTCGACCACGCCGTCGGCCGCCGGAATGCCAAGGTTGAAGCCCATATGGCCGGTGAATTCCGGCGTATTCTGGAACACCCTCTCATCCGCGACATCTTCGCCAAAGGCGTCGATGAATTCGTTGAAGCTTGCATCGATGTAGCCGAGCGACCAGTTGAGGCTGAACGTGCTGCCCTGGCCAAGGAAATTCTTGCCCGCCAGCGCGCTGCCTTCAAATTCGAAGCCGTTGACATCAGCGCTCGCTGCGTTGGAGGTGATGCCGATAAAGCTGTCATTGATCCCGTCGCCATTGGCATCAACCCCAACCGATCCGGGGATCTGGACGTTGTCATACTGGCCAAAAAAGCCGGCAATCGCGATGTTCAGGCGGTTGTCGAGCAGCGAGGCTTTCCAGCCCAGCTCGAAACTGTCGACCGTTTCGGGCTCGAAGCGCAGGAATTCGAACTGGTCGTCGAAATCGATATCGCCATCACCATCGAGATCGGGTGCCGCAGTCGTCTGGCCGCGCGGGTCAAATCCGCCGCCCTTGAAGCCCTGGCTGTATGTGAAATAGACGTTGTGATCGCGCGTCGGCTGCCAGCTGATCGAGGCGCGCGGATTGAAGTCCTCAAATGTCTCGCTGCCGTTGAAGTCGCTGGTCACCGCGATGGGGATGGCGGTGCTGTCGGGATCGAAAAGGTCGGAAAACCCGCCGACAAACGTGGTGCGCAGGACCTGGCTGGTGCGCTGATCATTGGTGTAGCGGCCACCGAGCGAGACGCTGATCGTGTCGGTGAGATCATAGGTGAAATCCGCAAAGACTGACCAGGTCTCGGTGTTCACATCGCCCAGCGTTTGCGCGTTGAAACCGCGAAGATCGACCGTCGGATCAAGCGCGAAGAGCAGATCGCCCGTCGTGAACAGCGCGACATCAAACGCGGTGAAGGCGTTCGCATTGAGGTAGTAGGCGCCGAACACGCCCGAAAGCCGATCGCCTTCGAAAAGCAGCTGCAATTCCTGGCTGAACTGGTCGTTTTCGTAAATGGCGGGCACGTCAAGATCGGCCGCGGGCAGGCTGTCAAAGTCGATCGGCGTGGTCGATTTATCCTCGCGGTAGCCGGTTATCGATTTGAAGGTGATCGTGTCGGAAAGCTCAATCGCGATATTGAGCGCGCCGCCATAGGCCTCCACCTCCTGATCCACGATGTCGAGCCCAGCGCGCGTGTCGAACACATCGTCGAGCACGGGCGCGCCAGTAAGCTGGCCAGGGATCAGCCGGTGGCCCTGGCGCGCTTCGCTTTCGTCCAGGACGTAATCGCCCGATAAACGGATGAAGACAGGGCCGCTGTCAAACTCCAACGTGCCGCGGGCCGCCCAGATGTCCTTGTTGTAGTTTTCAGCGCCCGTGACGATGTTTTCGCCAAAGCCGCCGCGCGACAAACGTGCCCCGCTTGCGCCGATCTTGAGCGTGTCGGTGATCGGGGTTGACGCGGTGATAATCAGGTCCGCCTGATCGAACGAGCCATAGGTGCCGCGTACACTCACGCTCGTATCGTCGGGCAGCTCGGCCGTCACATACTTGATCGCACCGCCGATTGTATTGCGTCCGTAAAGCGTGCCCTGCGGGCCGCGCAGCACTTCGATCCGTTCGACATTGTAAACGTCGAGCACGGCGGCCTGCGGGCGGTTGAGATAGACATCATCGATGTACAGGCCAACGCCCGCTTCAAACCCGGCGACCGGATCCTGTTGGCCAACGCCGCGGATGAAGGCGGTGAGCGTCGTGTTGGTGCCGCGGCTCACTTCCAGAGTGATGTTGGGCACTTGCTGGCCCACTTGCGTCAGGTCCTGAATGCCCTGCTTGGCCAGGGCCTCTCCTGAAAGCGCTGTGACCGAAAGCGGCACGTCAATGATCGTTTCTTCCCGGCGGCGCGCGGTGACGATGATGCGGTTGTCGCCTGCATCATCGGTCTCGGCGGCTTCGGTTTCGCTTTCAGCGCTGGTTTGCGCCGATGCGGGCGCAGCTAGGACGGCAAGGCTAGCGCACCCGGCAAGCCACATTCCACGGCTGGTTAAAATGCGTTGCATTTTCTCTCTCCCCTTGTCCCGGTTTCGGGCTCCGGATTTGTTTCTCGGACCTGATTCCCGGCGTTTGCCCCGGGTCAATTCATCAGGTCGGAGGATAATATTGAAAGTTGAACCAACTTTCAAGTTTTTACTTGTGAAAAGGCCGCTTGCGTCTTAGGCCATGGCGAAGGAAGGGATGGGGCATGGCAGATAGAGCCACGAAACCGGAGGCGCGCAGGGCAGCAGTGCAGAACGCGAATAACCGCGATTCTGCTGATCCGGACACATATGCGGAAGCGAAAATACCTCGCACCGAACGCGGCCGACGCACCTTGCGCCGATTGCTCGACGCCTCAGCGATTGAGTTTGGCGAAAAGGGCTTTCACGAAGCGTCCGTAAGCTCGATCACACGCCGTGCCGGGATGGCGCTTGGCAGCTTCTACACCTATTTTGACAGCAAGGACGCGCTGTTCCGGGCGCTTGTGCGCGACATGAGCGAAAATGTGCGCACCAGCGCGCGCGCCGCGATCACCGAAGATATGAACGCGCTCGACACGGAGCGCGCAGCCTTGACCGCCTTTCTCGATTTCACGTCCGAGCACAAGGAAGTGTACCGGATTATTGATGAGGCGGAATTCGTCGACCCGGCCAGCTATCGCGACCACTACGAGACCATCGCTGCGCGCATTGGCGAGCGGCTTCGCAACGGAGCGCAGGCCGGGGCGATGCGAGCGGATCTGAGCGAGGTCGAAGCCTGGGCGATCATGGGCATGAACGTTTTCATCGGCTTGCGTTTCGCCATTTGGGCAAACGCTGACGATACGCTAAGTCACGAAGAGATCGCCAGCCAGGTTAACCGCTTGCTCGCGCGCGGCATCGCCGAAAAAGACTGAGCGGGGCCGTTGCCGTCGGGCCGATCACGGGCGCCGCGCGCGCCTCAGGGTGATCAGCCGACCGGTAGGCCCAGCTTCACTTTGGACGCTGCCCCCAACAGCTTGCCCTGCTCTGCATCCAGCGTGTCGGGACGCGTCGCCGATGGATAAGCGTCCGCGAGCAGATTGAGCCCTGCTTTGATGTCCGCGTGAAGCCCGGAATTGTAAGTCTTTATCGCTGATCCTTCGCGCTCAAACGCGCTTTTCGCGGCCTTGTAGAAACCATAGCCATCGAGATAGGGTTCATAGATGTCGCTGCCTGCAGCCTTGCCATACATGGCGGTCGCGCGGTCCAACTGGTCTGCCACGATGCCCGCCGCAACAGCGCCCTGGCTAAGATCGCCTTCGGGCGCTTTTAAGGCCGCAGCCGAGAGCGCTGCCAAAACATTTTCAAACGCGGCCTCCACCCCCGATGCGTTGTCCTTCTTCAGCGCGGCTGCGGCGGCTTCGTTCAAACTCGCTGTGAAATCGGCAACGCCCAGCTCTGCGAACACCGGCTCCATGTCGCTCAGCACTTCGGAAACGGGGTGGCCGAACATTTCGGCTGCGGCCTCGGCTTCCCCTGCAAGATAGGCGTCGCGCGCGGCGATGGCGTGAGCTTCGACGATGGCGAGCGCGGCCCCGTATTCGACCGGATCACTGGCTGCTTCGGAGATGGCGACGCCGCCTTCGCCGTCACCGGCGCCCGCTTCGCCTTCCCCGCCTTCGCCCTCTCCGCCTTCACCTTCGTCAGCCTCTCCGGTCTGAGAGGTTTCGGCTCCTTCGCCGCCTTCGCCGCTTTCTCCCGCGCATCCAGCCAATCCCGCTCCGGCAAGCGCGGTGGCGAGGCCGAGTGTGGTCCAGACTTTGAGTGTCGACTTCATGGCATTTTTCCTTTTACGCTTTGGGTTAGACCAAGTGTACTGGCGATTGCAAATCAATATCAAGTCTATTTGTGGCCTCAGACTGCTTTGCCATCGCAAAAGACGATCTCATAGAATTGTCCGACCTTTCTGGGCGTCGCGAGGGGGGCAGTGCGCGTACTTCCCTTGATGCGGATCCGGTTACTGGAAACCCAGTCCACATCGCTCTGCCTTTCGAAGTCAAAGTTCGCACCCAGGTCGACATAATATATCTCAGGGCTGTTGGTGATGATGTCACCACTATTGAGATTGAACCGATTTTGCGATCGAGTGCTAATTGTGATCTCTTTCCTGTCGCCAGGGTACCAGGTCCACAAGAGATCGTAATTGGCGTAACGACCATTCTTCTTGAAATTAACCGTGAAACGCTTTCGTTGGTTGCACTTGTTGTAAATCCTTATGCGCTGTTCATCGCCCTCCCCTCCCTCGCCGCCAAACGCGTCCCAC
>JBCBKF010000070.1:0-10037 GCA_038522255.1 Pseudomonadota bacterium | reverse complement strand
ATCAAAGTGGCCCGGAAAAAGCTGTTTCTGATCTTTGCGCTGCACCTTGAGCCCAATGTGGTTACCGCCAGTACGGCCGTGCTGAGCGCCCTGAGTGCGTTGCTGAACTCGCCAAAGCGCAACAGGGAGGCAAGCCGAAACAAGCGCACCAACCTGAAGATCGGAGCGCCCGAAATCAGAAAGGGTACGAGCGAGGCCACCACCACCGCCAGATCAATCAGCGCAAACAGGGTAAGCGCCCAGTCAAAGCGTTTTTGCGTCGCGGAACCCTCTCCAGGACGCTCAGCAGCGCTCCACAGGCGGGCGAGATACTCGGCGAGAAACAGAAGCCCAAAGCCGAACTCAGCCCAGCGCAGCACCGTCTGATTGTCGACCGCCACCTGCCGTTCTGTGCTCGCAATCGCAAGCACGGCCGAAATGATGATCGCAGCGACAATCACACGGTTGGTCATGGACAGCTTGCCATCGGTCCGGGCTGATGCAAACAGCTCCATATATGCGCGGTGGCGCAGTGTTTGGCTCTTGCTGGTTGTCACTTATCCGTCTCGCCCGCCTGATTGGCCGCCTTCCACTCCATCGCCTTGAGAACCCGGTTGCGAACGGTTGGGTGGGTATAGAAGATTGCTTCTTCAACAGGGCCTGCCAGCGGGTAACGATACTCGGCCGTCTTTACCAGTGCCGAGGCCAAAGCGTCGGGCAATCCCACTGTCACCATTGAATAATCGTCTGCCTCCTGTTCTCCAACGCGGATCAGAGTGTTGATTGCTGGCTGTGCCATCGTGGAGAAAAGTCCTACCACGAAAAGTAGAATCGGAAGGCCGCGCACGTCTACGATCGGCGCGTTGGTTCCAAAGGCACGGGCGAAGAAGGGGTAAGTGCGGGCAGTCAGCAAAAATACGATGACGGCCAAGAGGCTAAGCACAGCGACCTGGCGCCAGACATGGCCAAGGACATAGTGTCCGATTTCATGTCCGGTGACGGCCTTCACTTCATCAAGCGATGCTTCGCCAAGTGCGACATCCGAAATTGCGATCCGTGCTGCGCCGCCAATGCCGGAAACATTGGCGGTGAAATTGTTCGATTGGCGCGACCCGTCGAACACGAAGATGCGATCTGCCGGAATGTCGGCCTCTGCCGCCAACTTGAGCACGGCGTCGCGAACCTCGCCTTCCGGGACGGGCTTAAAGTCGTTGAATAGCGGCTCAATCAGCACCGGACCGAACAGCAAAAACACTGCCATGGTCGTGGCAACAAGCCCCCCGGCCCAAGCCCACCAGAAATTTCCCGTACGGCGTAGCAGGAAATAGAGACCGATGAAGAAAACAGCGCCCAGGATAGAGGCAAGTACGATCTCAATGGCGTGTTGGGCCAGGTAATCGCCAAGCGGCTGGCTGGTTCGGCCATATTCGCTTTCGCGCCACCAATCGGTGTAGATCGAATAGGGCAGCGTGAGCAGCGAGCTGACGAGCGAATATAGAACGGCGACAAGGAACACGCGCAGGTTTGGCCAGCGTTCTGAGACTTTATTGAACATCCAGTCGAGTGCGCCGCTTTTGACGATCAGCCACGTGATCAGGGCAGAGACGATCAGGCCGGTCAGGATCAGCCAATGGTTTCCGGTCGTGTAGTCGCGTGCAAGCGCCAGGTCGGCCGCGCTAAGCGCTTCCAGATGCGCGTCTGTTGCCGCTTGCGGATCGAATATCATTGGTTTTCCCCGTCATTTTGCCCGTGAAGGCCCCTCAGCCCAAACTCAGCACCTCTTGCATGGAATAGAGGCCAGCCTTGCGGCCAACCAGCCACGCGGCGCCCCTGACCGCTCCGCGTGCAAAGATCATCCGGTCCTGCGCCGAGTGCGAGAGGGTGAGGCGCTCCTCTGGTCCCGCCAGTATCACGCTGTGATCGCCCGCCACCGTGCCGCCGCGCAGCGAGGCAAACCCGATCGCCCCCTGCGCGCGCGCTCCACTTTCGCCATCGCGCCCCGTCTCGCTGTTGGCGGCAAGGTCAACCCCGCGCCCTATCGCGGCCGCTTCGCCAAGGAGCTTGGCCGTGCCCGAAGGGGCATCGATCTTGCCGCGATGGTGCATTTCAACGATCTCGATATCCCAGTCCGGACCCAGCTTCGTCGCTGCCTCGCGCACCAGAGCCGCGAGCACGGTCACGCCCAAAGAGGTGTTGCCGGTTTGCAGGACGGGTACGGTCTTCGCCGCCTCGTCGATAGCCGCAAAGTGCTCCTGTCCAAGCCCGGTTGTGCCGATCAGGATCGGGATGCCCGCTGCTCTTACAGCGCCGAGATTTGTGGTCAGCGCATCGGGCGCGGAAAAGTCCACCGCCACCTCGCACTGGCCAATGACGGGTGCGGGATCGCCCCCCCGATCCACTCCGACACAAAACTCGTGACCCGCTTCTTCGATTGCTGTCGAAAGGGCCTGCCCCATCCGGCCCTTGTGGCCCAAAACGGCGAACTTGATCATGGCGCGTATCTCCGGCTTGATATGCAAGGGGCTGTAAAAGTAATTAGCACACCTGTTCAAGCGGGAGGCAAATTTGAACGCAAAACCCAATAGCATTGTGATCCTTACCGGAGCTGGCATCAGCGCGGAAAGCGGTATCGATACGTTTCGCGATGCGGGCGGTTTGTGGGAGCAACATTCGATTTACGACGTGGCCACGCCCGAAGGCTTTGCCCGCGATCCCGATCTGGTGCTGCGCTTCTACGATGAGCGGCGCGCAGGACTTGCCAAGGTGGAGCCCAACCCGGCCCACATCGCGCTGGCGCAGCTTGAAGAAGCGTTTGCAGGCGATCTTTTGTTGGTCACGCAAAACGTTGACGACCTGCACGAACGCGGCGGCTTTAAGGATGTGTGCCACATGCATGGAGAGCTCAGGAACGCGCTGTGCACGTCGTGCGGCACTCGCTCACCATTCGAGGGCTCGATGCGCGACTTGCCGCCTTGTCCCGTTTGCCAGGCGCCAACGCTGCGACCCGATGTCGTGTGGTTTGGCGAAATGCCGTACCAGATGGACCATATCGAGGAGGCGCTGAGCCAATGCGATCTATTCGTGAGCATCGGCACCAGCGGCGCGGTCTATCCAGCCGCGGGCTTTGTCAGCCATGCCAAGGCAATGGGTGCGCGCACGCTTGAGCTCAATCTTGAACCCAGCGAAGGCAGCGCGATTTTTCATGAGGCGCGGCACGGCCGTGCCAGCGTCTTGGTCCCAGCATGGGTCGACGAAGTGCTGGGCGGCTGACAGAGCCGTGAGGCCGCGACCTCACGGTGGTTTGATGACGCCTACCCCCGGGCCGTCGCTTTCAATTCATCCGACGTGACGTATCCGTCCTTGTTGGCGTCCACGCGGCCAAAAGCGGTGTCATACATACCGAAGCTTTTCACGGTGGCGGCGCGACCGAGATTGTCTTCAGCGTTGAGATCGATGAATTTGCGGAATTCCGACTTGCTGAGCTTTCCATCGTCATTTGCGTCCGCTTGCTTGAAATTTTCAGCGGCCGCTTTCTCATTGGGATTTTCTGCAGCGGCGCCGGTGGCAATGCCGGCAAAAGCGAGGGCGGGGATCAGGATCAGCTTTTTCATGATTGCTCCGATGTCGAATTGAGGAAGGGAATAAAGGTCGTCAAGGATGTCTACTCGAAAACGCTTATGGCGTCGCCGCTGTATCCAGAGTGAACTGCAACAATTCGAGACAATTTGAACGGGGTCAGATCCTCTTGTTGCTCTTACCCGCAGCCTTTGCACGCCGGGTCCTTTGCGATCGTGAGCGAGCGCATTGCGGGCTCGATCCCGTCTAGCACGAACAGGCGGCCCCACAGCGGCTCTTCGCCAAACGCACTGGCCCCATTCAACAGGGCGCGCACCGCTTGCATCGCGGCGAAGGTGCCGACCCAGCCTGCCATCGCGCCGAGCATGCCGTCTTCAGCGCAGGTGTCGCAGTCCTCCGCATCGAACGCATCGCCGACAAAGCAGCGATAGCATGGCTGGCCGGCAAGATGCCCGGCAAAGGCGCCCACCTGCCCCTGAAAACGACCGACGGCGGCAGAGAGCAGCGGCACACGCTCAGCCACGCAAGCATCTGACACGGCAAGGCGGGTGGCGAAGTTGTCGGTGCCGTCGAATACCAGGTCGGCGCCTGTGATGACGTCTCCGGCGTTCTCAGCACTGATGCGCGCGTCGGAGATCGAGACTTCGAGCTTGTCGTCGAAATTGGCGAGCCAGCGCCGCGCCGATGTGGCTTTGCCATGGCCGACATCGCGCGTGGTAAAAAGCGTCTGGCGCTGGAGGTTCGAGACATCGACCGCATCGTCATCGACAAGTGTGAAGCGCCCGATCCCGCTGCCCGCAAGGTATTGGAGCGCCGGCGAGCCAATCCCGCCAAGCCCAATGACTGCCACGTGTTTGGACGCCAGCGCTACCTGTCCCGCGCCGCCGATTTCGGGGATGACAATGTGCCGGGCAAAACGCTCAAGCCGGGCGGGGCTGAGCGCAGGCGCGTTTGTGGATGGTTCTGGGGATGAATCTATGAATAGCCTGTCGACCATGACGCATCTGTTGGCAGGCTGTGGGCTGCTTGTGAACAGCCTGTGGGTATCCTGCGTACAGGTCTGTGGAGCATCTGGCGGATAACTGCGCGCATAACGCTGAGGATAACAGCGTCAAAACTCCGGCACAGCTTGTGGAAGCCCCGGTGCTCCGTGTGGGTCCCCTGCTCACCTCCTCTGTGTAAGAGGGGGGACCCACACGAAGGAAGGATCAGCTCTCAAGCTGGCGCAGCAGGCTGCGCACATCACCATCCATATCGGCGTCGCGTTGGCGCAGGTCCTCAATCAGCCGCACCGCGTGGATCACCGTCGAGTGGTCGCGCCCACCGAACTTGCGCCCGATCTCTGGATAGGAGCGCGGCGTGAGCACCTTGGATAGATACATTGCCACCTGCCGGGGCCGGACCACGGCCCGCGCGCGGCGCTTGGAGCTCATCTCAGACCGGTCGATCCGATAGAACTGGCATACCGTTCGCTGGATCTCGTCAATCGTGATACGGCGGCGATTGGCGCTGAGGATATCGGTGAGCTGCTCTTCGGCAAGCTGCAAGGAAACCTCTTGCCCGGTAAGCTGGGCGTAGGCGATCAGCTTGTTAAGGCCTCCGACAAGCTCGCGGACATTGCGTGTAATCGTGCGAGCAAGAAAGTCGATTACGTCTTCGGGCACGCGCAGCGGGGCGAAGCGCGACAGTTTGCTTTCCAGGATCGATTTGCGCAGCTCGATATCAGCGGCCTGAATATCAGCCACCAGGCCCATCGAAAGGCGCGACAGGAGGCGCGGCTCAACCCCGTCGAGAGCTTGCGGTGCACGGTCGGCGGCAAAGACCAGACGCTTGCCCTCAGCCAGCAGCGCATCAATCGTGTACAACAACTCTTCCTGGGCGGACGCCTTGCCGATGATGAACTGGATGTCATCGACCAGCAGCAGATCAAAGGAGCGAAGGCGCGCCTTGAACTCGATCATCTGGTTGGCTTTGAGAGCCTGGACAAACTCAACCATGAAACGTTCTGCCGAGCAATAGAAAATTCGCGCGCGCGGGTGGGCCTGCAGGAAGGCGTGGCCGATCGCGTGCAGCAGGTGCGTCTTGCCCTGACCGGTCGCGGCCTTGAGGTAGAGCGGCGAGAATTGCGGCTGTTCGGTTGCGGCCATGCGCTGTGCCGCGTTGCAGGCGAGCACGTTTGCCTCGCCCGTCACAAACGCGGCGAAGGTAAGCGATGGATCAAGGCCAACGCTTGAGGTGAAGCCTGTATCGCCGATTGTGCCGGCAGCCACCGCGATCGCACTTGCACCATCGTTGGCCGGGCGACGGCCATCATCGATCCGCAAGTCGGGCATTTGGCGGCGGCCGGGATGCACCTGGATGTTGATCTGGCGGACTTCGGGACGCGCAATCGTCCATGCGAGTTGCAAGCGGTCTTCGAACCGGTCCTTCACCCAGTTGGCCGAGAATTCGGTTGGCAGGAACAGATTGAGCGTGCCGGTTTCCTTGTCGATATCGCCTACCTGGATAGGCTTTATCCATTGGCTGTGGAGTTGGTGGCCAAGGTCTTTTCGAAGCCCTGTACTGATATCTGCCCAATCGGCTGCGAGGTTCACGGCTTCAGCATCTTCCATCATATCTTCGTCAGCGTTGCGACGCGTGGTCCGCGCCTTGTCCATTTTATGCACCTTGAATTCCCCACTACTTCTCCGTTGCCGGAATCGTTGTTCCGATACGGTTGACCAACACTGCGACAGGCAGATCTTCCCCACCCTCGAAAATGCAGGTTTCCGAGAGGACCCTATCGACCTAATTTTGAAAGCCCGGACTGTCCCGTTCCGGCTGGAGGGCTAATAAACGCCCGATTGCGTCGTGACGCAACGGGGATTTTTTCATTTTTCTGAAATATATTCGTTGACACCCCGAAGCCCGCAGATTTGCGTTCAAGTATCTCATTTACTTGAATTTCACTATTTGGCCGCTCGCGAATCGTGAGAATCCCTAGCGTTCTGGTCTGTCACAACAGTCATATTTGTCGCAAAATGAAAGGGTCGCGACCTTTCGGTGCGACCCTTCCTGAAACCTTACGCAGTTCTTCATACGGACGCGGGCCGAATCAGCCACTCGCGCCTCCGACGAAGCGCTTACAGCGAAGCGACTCGCTTGGTCAGGCGCGACAGTTTGCGCGCCGCCGTGTTCTTATGCAGCACACCGCGGGCAACGCCGCGCGCCATTTCGGGCTGAGCAGCCTTGAGCGCGGTCGCGGCGGTTTCCTTGTCGCCCGCGTCGCAGGCGCTCTCGACTCTCTTGATGAAACCGCGGATGCGGCTGACGCGCGCGCCATTGATCTCGGCGCGGCGGTTGTTGCGACGGATGCGCTTACGGGCTTGCGGCGAATTGGCCATGATGTGTCGTGTCTCGCGTTCTGTTCGGGGCCGCAGTGGCGCGGCCGGATTGTTTCGGGTTTGTCGAAAAAGGGGACGCCCGGGAACAATCCCATGCGTCGGAAAGCGCGCCACATAATCGGCTGCCTTCAAAAGGTCAAGAAAAGCGTCACTTCTGGCTCACCCTATTTCTGGTTCACCCTACTTCTGGCAAACCGGGCAATACCATGTGCTGCGCCCGCCTTGCGCTATGCGGCGGATAGCTCCGCCATCCTCGCGATGGCAGGCCTCGCCGGCGCGGCCATAGACGTCAAATCGGGTCGCAAAATAACCGAGTTCACCGTCCGGCTGAGCGTAGTTGCGCAAGGACGAGCCCCCGTCGCGGATCGAGCTCTCCAGCACATCGCGAATGGCGGGGACAAGACGCGCGAGCTGAGGTTTGGTGACCTTGCCCGCTTTCTTCATCGGGTGACTGTGCGCGCGCCATAAGGCTTCGCAGACATAGATATTGCCCAGCCCGGCAATGATGCGCTGATCGAGCAGGCACAGCTTGATGCTCTGCGTCTTGCCCCTGAGCGCGGCCTTCAGATGCTCGGGCGTCAGGCCGGGGCCGAGTGGCTCCGGGCCCATGGCGGCAAATTGGGGCCACTCCTCCAGCGATTGTGTCGCGACCATGTCGACCGAGCCAAAGCGGCGCGGATCGCACAGGGCAAAGCGGTTGGCGGCAGTCTCGACCAGCATGTGATCATGCGGCTCTGCCTCCTGCGGATCGATCCGCCAGCGCCCGCTCATGCCCAGGTGAAAGATAACGCTTTGCCCGCGGTCGAGATGGATGAGGCCATATTTGGCGCGGCGCGAGAGGCTCATGACTGTCGCGCCGGTCATCACCTGCACGAGATCATCGGGAAAGGGGCGACGCAGATCGGGCCTATTCAGGACCACCCGTGTGATGCGCGCACCATCAAGGTATCGCGCAAGGCCGCGCACCGTGGTTTCGACCTCTGGTAACTCAGGCATTCGCAGGCCCTTATCACCCTTTGCGTCTCGGGCAATTCCATCTAGGGGACAAAGCATGACCCAAACACGCCCAGATACCGCCAGCGATACCGTCTCCTTCGGCTACGAACAGGTCGCGCCGGAGGAAAAGACCCGCCGTGTGGGCGAAGTTTTCACCAGTGTGGCCCGCAAATACGATATCATGAACGACGCGATGTCGCTGGGCATGCATCGGGGGTGGAAGGACCGCTTCGTCAAACGGGTAAAACCGCAAACGGGCGAGCACATCCTCGATATGGCGGGCGGCACGGGCGACATTGCCTTTCGCATGGCGGATCGCGGCGCTGATGTGACCGTGGCGGACATCAATCAGGACATGCTTGACGTGGGCGCCGAGCGGGCGATGGACCGCGCCGAGACGCCGGAGACAGGCAGCCTCGTCTTCACTCGGCAGAACGCAGAAGAGGTCGATTTCGCCTCCAACTCGTTTGACGCTTACACAATCGTGTTCGGCATCCGTAACGTGACCTACAAGGACAAGGCCCTGGCGGAGGCGCACCGCGTCCTGCGGCCGGGTGGACGGTTTTACTGCATGGAGTTCTCGACCACGCAATGGTCCGGCTTTCGCGAGGTCTACGACTTGTACTCCGCGCAAATCATGCCGCGCATGGGTCAGGTGATCGCGGGCGACAAGGAGAGTTATCAATATCTCGTCGAATCGATCCGCAAGTTCCCGCGCCCCGAAGAATTCCAAAGCATGATTGCTCAGGCAGGGTTCGTGAACACCAAAGCTGAAACCATCCTTGGCGGCGCGGTCGCGATCCATTCGGGCTGGAAGATCTGAGCCGCGGGCCTTTTCGTATCTAGGCTATGACCTCTCCTGTTATTCATCTTTCTCGCCTTGCGCGCTGGGGTATCACCTTGGCGCGGCGCCGCGCTTTGGTGGGGATCGAGGACGATGTTAACGCTCCGCCACCGGTGCGGCGCTTGGCCAGGATCGCACGGCTGGCGACTTTTACCCGTAAAAAGGGCAAGCCCGATTATGCTGGCGCCTTCCGGGCCATTGGGCCCGCAGCGATCAAGCTGGGTCAATCGCTCGCCACCCGGCCCGATCTGGTTGGTGAGGAGGCGGCGCATAACCTGCTGAGCCTGCAGGATTCGCTGCCGCCGGTGCCTTTCGACAAGATCAAGGCCGCGATCGAGGCGAGCTTTGACCAGAAGCTGGAAAACCTGTTTGCCGAAGTCGATCCCGAGCCTGTGGGTGCCGCCAGCATCGCGCAGGTCCACAAGGGGATTACCACGGATGGACGCAGCGTCGCGATCAAGGTGCTTCGTCCCGGGATTCGAGAAAAGTTCGCGCGCGATATCCAGACCTATGAATGGGCCGCAGCGCATGTCGAGGCGATGGGCGGCGAGGCTTCGCGCCTGCGCCCGCGCCTAACCATTGCCAATTTCAAGCGCTGGACCAATTCAGAGCTCGACTTACGCCGCGAGGCCGCCTCGGCCTCTGAACTCGCAGAAGAAATGTCGGGCGTGGGCGGCTATCGTATTCCCGAGATTGATTGGGACCGCACCAATGGCCGGGTGCTGACGATTGAGTGGATCGACGGGGTCAAGATCAGCCGCAAGGACGAGCTTGTCGCGCGCGGGCACGATCTGGGGCGCCTCGCTGATAAGCTGGTGATCAGCTTTCTGACACAGGCGATCAGCGCAGGCTTTTTCCACGCCGACATGCACCAAGGCAACCTCTTCGTCGAAGACGACGGGACCATCGTGGCAATTGATTTCGGGATCATGGGCCGGATTGATCGGCGCGCGCGGCAATGGCTGGCTGAAATCCTATACGGGCTCACAACCGGCAATTACAAACGCGTTGCCGAAATCCATTTCGAAGCGCAGTACGTGCCCAGCTATCACTCGGTCGGTGAGTTTGCGACGGCTCTGCGGGCGGTTGGCGAACCCATGCGCGGCAAACCGGTCAAGGAACTTTCCGTTGGGCAGATGCTCGACGGACTGTTCGCGATCACGCGCGATTTCGACATGCAGACTCAGCCGCATCTGCTCCTTTTGCAGCAAAAGACGGTGATGGTTGAAGGGATCGCGACCCAGCTCAACGAAGACATC
>JBCBKF010000069.1:0-10040 GCA_038522255.1 Pseudomonadota bacterium | reverse complement strand
CGTGCTCTGTTCGAAAAGCTGATCGATGATCCGGACGAACTTAACTGGTTTTTGGCCAATGTCGTGACTGAGGAATGGCATTTCCGGCATGATCGCGGTGAGACGATAGCGCAGATGCTGCCTGAGCGTATGCAGCAATTCCCTGATCACGCTCTGCTGATTGCTGCGTATGCAGGCCGGTTCAACGAAACCGTACCGGGCCCCGTGCAAGGCGTGCACGAGTTGGTTCAGCGACTTTTTGACGCTGGCGTGCCGCTTTACGCGCTGACCAATTTTGGCGCCGAGCTTTTCCAGCAGTTTCAGCGAGAGAACGCTCTGTTCGCACTTTTTGAGGATATTATTGTTTCCGGCGAGGAAGGTGTTACCAAGCCCTCTCCGAGGATCTACGAAATCGCCGAGGAGCGCACCGGGAGGCTCGGAGGCGCGCTGTTCTTCACCGACGATAACCCCGCAAATGTCGACGCCGCTCGCGATCGGGGTTGGGATGCGCATCTGTTTACAGATGCTCGCGCGCTTGAAATGCAACTCACGCGGGCAGGCTTTCTGTAACAAAAAACCCCGGCAACAGCGTTATTGAAATATACGCTCTTGCCGGGGATTTGTGTGGTGGCCCTGCGTGGAGAGATACAGGACCAACCGAGTTTTCGTATCGCTTAATGGATCAGCTTAGTTGCCGTTGCACTTGGCCAGGCTTTCCGCGTCAAGCTCTTCGCCTTTGGTGACAAAGCTCGTGATCTCACCAAACTCGCGCGCGAGGCCGCGGCAGATGCGGACCGGGCGACTGGTGCCCTTGGCGGCGACGCAGGTGTTGTCCTGGCAAGCCCAGGCGACACCGCCCGCAACAGCGCGGTCATCGCCAGCCGGCGCGGCGAGGGTGGCTGTGTAGTACGGGGCAGCGGCCTGGCTCGTGATCGGTGCGAGAGTGGTGCCAAGCGCAAGAGCGGCAGTGGCGACAAGGGAGAGGCGGCTTGCAGCGTTGAGGGAGAGGGTCATCGCTATCGTCCTTTTCATTGGGGATCGTTAATCGTATTTGTGCAACGCAACATTTCAAATTAAAACCGGTTGCTGATTGCTACCTAAGCGATTCGGTTTTCAGTTGCAACCGAAAACTGATTATCTTTTGTATCGGATTGTCTTGCCGCCGCGAATCGGGCTAACAAGGTGGCAGAAGAAGGACGGGTATATGGGTGAAATTAGAGAGCCACTGCGTGATCTGATCGATTGCGGGCTCCCACAAGCGCTTGAAGTTATGGGAGAACGCTGGTCCTTCATGATCTTGCGTGCAAGTTTCAACCGGCTCAAGCACTTTGAGGAATTTCTCACCGAACTCGGGATCGCTCGCAATATTCTGTCGAACCGTTTGGCCAAGCTGGTCGATCACGGCATCCTCAAGCGTGAGCCTTGTGAGGATGATCGGCGCAAGATTGAGTATCGATTGACGGAGAAAGGCTTCGACTTGCTGCCCGCCATGATTGCCCTGAGGCAGTGGGGCCAGAAATATGGCAGCGAGTTCGTGGCCGAGGATCCAGTGTTGGTGGATGAGCGCGATCGCCTGCCCATAGGCCCGGTATCCATGCTTTCGCATGATGGGCGGATTCTGGATCATTCGGACCTTAATCTCATCAAGAGTGTCGATGTCGGCAAAAGGCCCGATGGCACCACCGCACGGCCCGCAGCAGCGCTTGTCACGGGCGATGTGATCGATCTGGAGCAGATCAAGAAGGCCGCGTCGCAATAGAGCCGTTTGAGTCCGGGTAACCCTCGCGTGCGCCCATGCTCGCGCCCATGCTCGCGAACGCCCTAACGCATGCAAAACTGGGTAACGATAGCGCGCGGCGGTTGACGCGGTGTGAGTGAGCAGGCCTTTGTGACAGCGATGCACTCGTCTGTCCCGCCCCTCTCCGATACATATGAGGCCCCGCTTGATCGTGCTCTGAATGACGCGCGCGAAATATTGCGGACAACCTTTGGCTTTCCCGGCTTTCGCGGGCGGCAGGAACAGGTCATCGCGCGGGTCCTCAAGGGGCAGCACACGCTCGCGCTCATGCCAACCGGTGCGGGAAAGTCGCTATGTTATCAGCTGCCTGCGCTCGCACGCTCGGGCACCGCCATTGTCGTCTCGCCCCTGATCGCGCTCATGCACGATCAGATCCGTGCGGCACGATCGGTTGGAATTCGGGCCGCGTCCATGACCAGCGCGGACAGCGATAACGAAGCGACGGCCCGCGCTCTGCGCAGCGGCGATCTCGATCTCCTCTATGTCGCGCCCGAACGCGCCACCACCAGTGGCTTTCGCGCATTGCTGGGCGAGGCGAAGCTATCGTTGTTTGCCATTGATGAGGCGCATTGCGTGTCGGAATGGGGGCACGATTTTCGCACCGACTATCGCGCGCTTCGCCCATTGCTGGACGAGTTTGCCTCTGTCCCGCGCCTTGCCTTGACCGCGACCGCCGACAAAGCCACTCGGGTCGATATTCTGCGTCAGCTTGGCTTGCCCGATGAAGGCCTGATCGTCGCTGGTTTTGATCGCGCCAATATCCGCTACACCATTGCGCCCCGCGATGGTGGATCGCGCCAGATCGTGGACTTCGTGAACCGCACGCGCGGCGCTGGCATCGTCTATGCGGGCAGCCGCAAGGGGTGCGACCAACTGGCTGAAAAGCTGAGCGCGACCGGCCGCTGCGTGGGTGTCTACCACGCAGGTCTTCCGCCCGAACAACGCGCGGCGATCCAGGCACAATTTGTTGCGTCGGAGGACATGGTGATGGTCGCCACGATCGCCTTTGGCATGGGGATCGACAAGCCCGACGTGCGGTTTGTCGTTCATGCCGCTTTGCCAAAGTCAGTCGAGGCCTATTACCAGGAAACCGGCCGCGCGGGCCGTGACGGAGAGCCCGCCGAGGCGCACCTGTTCTGGAGCGCGTCCGACTTTTCCAAGGCGCGTCAATGGCTGGACGAGGTCGACGAGGCGCGTCTGGTGAGCGAGCGGGCGCGGCTGAACGCGCTGGCGGGCCTTGTCGAGGCGACCACTTGCCGCCGGGCAATCCTGCTGAGGCATTTCGGCGAGAGTCCGGATGCGGCCTGCGGCAATTGCGATATCTGCCTTGATCCGCCCAGGGTTATTGACGCGACCGAGATTGCCCAGAAGCTGCTTTCAGCGGTTTACCGCACGGGTCAAAGCTTCGGAATGGGCCATGTCGAAAAAGTGCTCCTTGGCCGCGATGATGATCGGGTGCGCCAGCGGGGGCACGATGAACTGAGCGTGTTTGGCATAGTGGGCGAAGAGGACGCGCCGCTTTTGCGCCCGGTCATGCGCGCGGCCATGGCTCAGGAAATGCTGGGCACAACCGAGCATGGCGGTCTGGCTCTTGGCCCCGCAGCGCGGGCCGTGCTGAAGGGAGAGCGCGCGGTCACGATTGCCGAACACCCAACGAAAAAGAAGAGCCGAAAGCGCAGTGGTGCGGCCAACAATCCGGTGGGCGATCCCCTGTTCGAAGCCTTGCGCGCCAAACGCGCTGAACTTGCGCGGGCGCAGGGTATTCCCGCCTACATCATCTTCCACGACAGCGTGCTGCGCGAAATCGCTGCGGCGCGGCCAGCAGATCGTGCGCAGCTGGAGGGCGTGCCTGGGATTGGTGCCAAAAAGCTGGAGACATATGGCGATGCATTTCTCGGTGTGGTCCAGGCGCATAGCTGAACTATCACGGTCGGATCGCGCGCGTGTAATCGATCCGGATGCGCACCCATGATCCGACCTGCGACTTGCCGCCAATGATGGCCGGGCGCACGCGAAACTGCCAGGCCGCGGCGAGCACGGCGCGCCCCATTTGCGACCCTCTCGGACTTTCGCCGAGCAGCTCGCAGTCTTCGACATAGAAATCCGGCACCGTCTTGCAAACGATCAGCGCGCTTGCCGGGCCGGTCGCCGTCGACAGGTAGCCGGCGAGTTCCTGGCGGGTGGGTTCGCGATACCACCGCGCGGCGTACATCGGCTCACCATTGGGCGCGGTGCCGACGCGGACGCTGTCATTGGAGAAAGACGATCCGCCTGTATCCGGAGGGCCATAGACCCGCGGCGGTTTGGCGGGCGTTTTCGGCGCAGGGTCAGGTTGGGGCTGCGCTGGGGGCGGCGGCGGCGGCGCTGGCGCCGGTATCGGTAGCACGATGGGCGGCGGGTCAAGCGGTGTCGGGAGCGGCGGCTGCGGTGTATCGATCGGTTGGGGATCTGGGGGCTGAGGAACGGGTTCGGCAGGCTCCCGGCTTTCTTCGGGAGGGGCTTCTTCGGGCGCGGGTGGCGCCTCGGACGAAGCGTTGCGCGCCTCCAACGTGGTGACGACCGGGGCTTCGGGTTCGCCCTGCGTGAGGTTCCAGCCCAAGGTGAGAAGCAGCGCTATCACCACGATTTCTGCAAGGATAGTGGCCGCTATCCCAAGCAATCGCCGGTTTAATGCGCCGTCGCTCACACCGCTTTGCGCATAGCCAGGCGGAGCCTCTTCGACGGGCGCGGTCGGGGTGTCGGACAAAGCGGGACGCTCTTTTAGGGGTTTGCGACGGATTCGAAGGGTGCCGGTTTGGATATCAGCTTGCAACCTTGCTCTGCGATGAACCGAGCGCTGCGATCCCGGTTATTGCCCTTTATCTGCGCACCCTATCCGGCAATTCCTATGATTCCACGGTTGCGGGCAGCACATCGTGCGGGCCGGAGCTGGCGGCGGAAATTACATTCGCTGTCGGTAGCTCAGCGCTTCGGCCACGTGCACGCGCCCGATTTGATCGGCGCCCGCCAGGTCTGCGATAGTGCGCGCGACGCGCAGTGTGCGGGTGTATCCGCGCGCTGACAGGCGCAGTTTTTCCGCCGCTTGCCGCAACAGCGCCTGGCCATCGTCATCGGGCGCCGCGTGGCCATCCAGGGCATCGCCTTCCAGCTGCGCGTTGCAGCGGACGCCGCGATCCTCGCACAGCGCGCGGGCATTCGCGACCCGCGCAGCCACCGCCGCGCTGTCTTCTGCCGGCGGTGGCAAGGTAAGGTCCATGGCGCTGAGCGCAGCCACTTCAATGTGAAGATCAATACGGTCCAGCAGAGGCCCGGAAAGGCGCTGTTGATATTCGCTGACGCAGCGCGGGTGGCGTGAGCAGATCCGTTCCGCCTCGCCCGCATAGCCGCACCGGCAGGGGTTCATCGCCGCGACCAATTGCACCTGGGCTGGAAAGGTGACGTGCGCATTGGCCCGCGCCACATCGACCTGGCCCGTTTCCAGCGGTTGCCGCAGCGAATCGAGCACCTGCCGTTGAAATTCTGGCAATTCGTCGAGGAACAGCACCCCAAGATGCGCCAGGCTGACTTCGCCCGGCCGCACTTTCAGCCCGCCGCCGGTGAGCGCAGCCATGCTGGCGGAGTGGTGCGGCGCCCGAAACGGCCGCGCGCGGCTGATCCGGCCGGCTTCCAGCATGCCCGCTACCGACTGCACCATCGACACCTCAAGCGCCTCGGACGCGCTGAGTTCGGGGAGCACGCCGGGAAGGCAGGATGCAAGCAGGCTCTTGCCCGATCCCGGCGGTCCGATCATCAGCAGATTGTGCCCGCCCGCCGCCGCTATCTCCAGCGCGCGCTTGGCGCTTTCCTGTCCCTTTACCTGTTTGAGATCGGTTGAGGCGGGGGCCTGCGCTACGCGCCCGCGCGCCGGGTCTTCCAAGGGCGTTGTCCCTTTGAGATGCGCGAGCAGAGTGCTGAGATCGCGCGGTGCCAGGACAGGCACACCGCTCGCCCATTTCGCCTCGGACCCCTGATCAGCGGGGCAGATCAGGCCCGCTTCTGTCTCGCTCGCGTGCAGCGCGGCAATCAGCACGCCGGGCGATGCGACGATGCGCCCATCCAGAGACAACTCGCCAACCGCAATCCAGTCGCCCAATTGCTCCGCATCGGTCACGCCCATCGCTGCGAGCAATGCCAGAGCAATAGGCAAGTCGTAATGCGAGCCGTCCTTGGGCAGGTCTGCAGGCGACAGGTTGATCGTGATCCGCTTAGGCGGGAGCGCAAGGCCCATCGCTGCAAGCGCAGCCTGCACCCGCTCACGGCTCTCGCTCACTGCCTTGTCGGGCAGGCCGACGATGGAAAAGCGCGGAAGGCCGCTGGCGACCTGGCACTGCACCTCGACGGGTTTTGCCTCAAGGCCAAGATAGGCGACTGTCTTCACCAGCGCGACCATGACGCGTTAACCCCTTGCCAGCCCTCAGGGCTGTCGTACGCCCCTTGTATTGTTGGAGATTGTGAAGAGTTAAGCCGGGATTGTCGAGGCTTTAGGCACGGCCACGCAAGGTCTGATCAAGTATAAACCTTTGTGAAATCGTCAGCATGCCGAGCGCATTATTGCGTCATGAACCGCATGGCCTTTATCGCTGCGTTTTTCCTGGCTCTGGTGTCGCTGGCGCCCGTTCCGGTTCAAGCGCAGGCGTTTGGCGCATCAGCGAACCGGGTTGTAACCACCATCACATGGGTCGAGGAATGGGATCCTCAGCATCAGCGCTGGGTCAGAGTTGATGAGGCCCATGACGCCGCAACCAGCCTCTCTAGACCCGCCCGCCAGACCGCACGCTATGCGTTCGCACCGCGTGAGCCCGCTGCCGCCCGGCCGCTGGCACAATATGGGCCTTTTCTGGTGATGGACCCCCGCCGGGTCGTGATTATCGGTTCGACAGGCACGGCAACGCTAAGAGAGTTCGATGCCATGGTGCGCGACTTTCCGGATCTGCAAACGCTTGAGATGGTGGAAGCGCCGGGGACAACCAACGATATCGCCAATCTCGAGCTGGGTCGCCGCATCCGCGCTGCGGGGCTGACGACCTACGTTCCGCGTGGCGGATCGGTACGCTCGGGTGCGGTGGAATTGTTCCTGGCGGGCACGGCCCGGCGAATAGAACCCGGAGCGCAATTTGCAGTGCACGCATGGCTCGACAATTACGGACGCGAGCCGCGCGATTTTGCTGCCAGCGATCCGGCCAATCGCCTCTATCTCGACTATTACGTTGAAATGGGGATGAGCGAAGAACGGGCGCGTGCGTTTTATGCGATGACCAATTCGGTGCCGCATGCGAGCGCAAAATGGTTGCGCGCGGAGGAGATGCGCGCCTGGATCGCACCCAAGACCGCGGCAGAGTTTGGCCGGGCGCGCACGATACTCTCGCGCCCCAACGCCGCTCGAACCGACGGCTCAGCATCGCCGCAGCCCGATCAGCCTCGGCTCGCTTATGCGAATATTGCGACCATGAGGTGGGCAAAAGATGTGGCGCGCGCGCCCTATGCTTTTCTTGACTCGCGGGTGGCTTTGCCATAGGCGCGCGTGCCTGATCTGAACACTGGCGGTAAAGCATGCGCTGGCGTTCAAAAAAATCGGGCGCAACACCCCGGCTTCACTAAGGCCGAGGCTGCTGAGCCAGACCAGTTTATTCGAGGATACAATGAAGCGGACTTTCCAGCCCAGCAATCTTGTGCGCAAGCGTCGCCATGGCTTTTTTGCGCGCAAGGCGACCGTCGGTGGTCGCAAGCTCCTTCGCGCGCGTCGTCGTCGCGGTCGCAAGAAGCTAACCGCCTGATGCGCCCGGCAGCCTTTGCCGGCTGCCATCACTTCGCGCGGCCCGGCCTCGGATCTCCGTGCCGCGGCCCGCTATCTGGCCATTCGGGCTTCCTTGGGGAGTCGGTGTGCGTTCGGGCATTTCAATGATCACCGTCCTTACCAAGCGCGCCGACTTCGTTGCCGCCAATAAGGGCCTGCGCAATGCCAAGCCCGGTTTTGTGCTGCTGACCCGCCCCAATGGCGGGCTAGGAACCCGCTTTGGCGTCACTGTGACCAAGAAAATCGGCAACGCCGTGATCCGTAACCGGATGAAGCGGCGGTTTCGCGAATTGCTGCGCGATGCGCTGCCGCAGCGAGGCTTGAAGCATCATGACCATGTGCTGATCGGACGGGCTGGCGGGGTTGAACGCGACTTTCACACCATGGCACAGGAACTGGAAAAGGCTCTGGTGCGCGCCCAGGATGGAAAAGGCGATCACGCCACGGGGCGCCGCCCGAGCCGCAGCCATTCTCAGCGCAAATCGCAGACCGCCAGGCGCAGCACGTGAAGCAGATCCTCATCCTTCTGGTTCGCTCCTGGCAATGGGGCCCTTCGCTGATCCTGCCGCCGACCTGCCGTTATTCGCCATCCTGCAGCCAATATGCGATTGAGGCGCTTACCAGATACGGCGCTCTCAAGGGTGGATGGCTTGCGATAAAGCGGCTAGGGCGCTGCCACCCGTGGGGAGGGCATGGACACGATCCGGTGCCGTAAGTCTGGGCAAGCCACGCTGCCGTGCCTACCTAACCTGCGGGGCGGCCGAACAATCACGTCAGGGATCATTGAGACTTGGACAATTCGCGTAATTTGCTGCTGGCTTTCGTCCTTTCGGGCCTGCTTATCCTGGGCTGGGATATCGGGATGGGGTATCTCTATCCGCAGCCCGACAGGCCGGCTGAACAGTCTGCCGACGCTCAGAGCATACCCGGCGGAGCGACCACGCCAGCACCAAAGGAGAGTGTCGCCGATGTAGAGGGAACCAGCGTGGTCGCCGGTGACCTTGCCGAGGGACAGCCTGCGACCGGCCCGGTCGACCTTACAGCAGCTCTCGCTGATCCGCAGCGTGTCGCGATCGATGCGCCGCGTATTGCCGGGTCGATCAATCTTGTGGGCGCGCGGATCGATGACATTGTCCTCAAAGACCACCGCGAGACGACGAAGAAGGATTCCGGCCCGGTCCGGCTTTTCGCGCCTGAGCGCACGCCGGCGCAATACTTTGCCGAGTTTGGTTACCTTACCAACAACGAGCGCAGTTCCTCCAGCGCTGTATGGCAGGCGGATGGCGAGAAGCTGACGCCCGATACACCCGTGACCCTGAGCCGCAGCGACGGCGACTTTACCTACGCCATCACCTTTAGTGTCGATGAGAATTACATGCTCACCGCCGAGCAGAGCGTAACCAATGCAGCGGAACAAAGCGCTGCGGTGGTCCAGCCATTCGCGCTGATCCGGCGCACCTCTGCCAACGCCACTCCGGATGAATTCCTGAGCCATGCAGGCCCCGTTGGCGTCTTCGATGAAGTGCTGAACGATCCGCACGCCTATCATGAACTGGCGGAGCTCAAGACCTGGTCGCCCGGCGGCTCGCCTGATTGGCTGGGCTTTTCAGACCGCTATTGGCTCGGCGCTCTGGTGCCCTCGGACAGCGCGGAGAAGGCCAGCTTCCGCGCGCTTGGCAACGATCTGTTCCGCGCAGATGTGCTTTACCCCGCGCAGACACTGGCCGCAGGAGCAACCCTCACACAATCCACCCGGCTTTATGCGGGGGCAAAGGAAAGCGTGGTGCTCGACGACTACGAAGAGGCTGGCATTCCCCAGTTCGGCAACGCGATTTCGTGGGGCTGGTTCAAGATCATCGAGATGCCGCTTCTTTGGCTGCTGCGCACGCTCAATGGCCTGATTGGCAATTTCGGCGTGGCGATCATCGGCATGACGCTGGTCATTCGCGGGCTTCTCTTCCCGATCGCGCAAAAGCAGTTTTCCTCGATGGCGCAGATGAAGGCTGTCCAGCCCAAAATGAAGGCGATCCAGGAGCGCTACAAGGACGACAAACAGGTCCAGCAGCAAAAGATCATGGAGCTGTACAAGGAGGAGAAGGTCAATCCGCTGGCCGGGTGCCTGCCGCTGGTGATCCAGATCCCGATCTTCTTTGCGCTCTACAAGGTGCTGATCCTCGCGATCGAGATGCGGCATGAGCCTTTCCTTTATATCCGCGACCTGACCGCGCCTGACCCGGCGACGCTGCTCAACCTGTTCGGGCTGCTGCCGTTTGAGGTCACCGGTTTCCTTGGTATCGGCGTTCTTGCTGTGCTGCTGGGAATAACGATGTGGCTGACCTTCAAGCTGAACCCAGCCGCCATGGACCCGATGCAGCAACAGATCTTCAATCTGATGCCGTGGTTCCTGATGTTCGTGATGGCGCCCTTTGC
>JBCBKF010000068.1:0-10103 GCA_038522255.1 Pseudomonadota bacterium | reverse complement strand
TGTAGACGCGGCTCATCTCTTCCATGCCTTCCTCGGCGTTTTCTACCGGCGCGGTAGCCGCAAGGAAGCTGTCGGGGTCCGAGTTCTGCTTGGCGGCGAAGTCCCGAACCTCTTGGCTGATCTTCATCGAGCAGAACTTTGGCCCGCACATTGAGCAGAAATGCGCCGTCTTCGCGCCCTCTGCTGGCAAGGTCTGGTCGTGATATTGCTCGGCGGTGTCGGGATCGAGGCTGAGGTTGAACTGGTCGCGCCAGCGGAATTCGAAGCGCGCCTTGCTCAGCGCATCGTCGCGCACTTGGGCTGCCGGGTGGCCCTTGGCGAGGTCCGCTGCGTGGGCGGCGAGCTTGTAGGTCACCACGCCCACTTTGACATCGTCGCGGTCGGGCAGGCCAAGGTGCTCCTTGGGCGTGACGTAGCAGAGCATGGCGGTGCCATACCAACCGATCTGCGCCGCGCCGATGCCGCTGGTGATGTGGTCGTATCCCGGCGCGATATCGGTCACGAGCGGCCCGAGCGTGTAGAAGGGTGCTTCGCCGCAGGCTTCAAGCTGCTTGTCCATGTTCTCCTTGATCTTGTGCATCGGCACGTGGCCGGGGCCCTCGATCATCACCTGCACGTCCTGCGCCCAGGCGCGCTTGGTCAGTTCACCCAGAGTGTAAAGCTCGGCGAATTGGGCTTCGTCATTGGCATCGGCGATCGAGCCGGGGCGCAGGCCATCGCCGAGCGAATAGGCGATGTCATAGGCGGCGCAGATCTCGGTGATCTCGTCGAAATGTTCGTAGAGGAAGCTCTCCTTGTGGTGCGCGAGGCACCATTTCGCCATGATGCTGCCGCCGCGTGAGACAATGCCGGTCACGCGTTTCGCCGCCATCGGTACAAACGGCAGGCGCACGCCGGCGTGGATGGTGAAATAGTCAACGCCCTGCTCGGCCTGTTCGATGAGAGTGTCGCGAAAAACCTCCCAGGTAAGGTCTTCGGCGACGCCGCCAACCTTCTCCAGCGCCTGATAGATCGGGACGGTGCCCACCGGCACGGCGGAGTTGCGGATGATCCATTCCCGCGTATCGTGGATGTTGCGGCCCGTGGAGAGGTCCATGATCGTATCCGCGCCCCAGCGCGTCGCCCAGACCATCTTGTCGACTTCGGTGGCCACGTCCGAGGCGACCGCCGAATTGCCGATATTGGCGTTGATCTTGACGAGGAAATTGCGCCCGATCGCCATCGGCTCTGTCTCGGGGTGGTTGATGTTGTTGGGGATGATCGCGCGGCCCCGAGCGACTTCGGAGCGGACGAATTCGGGTGTGATGACATCGGGGATTTCCGCGCCCCAGCTTTCCCCATCACGCACAAGGTCGGCGGCGATTTCGCGGCCGAGATTCTCCCGCTCGGCAACATATTCCATTTCGGGCGTGATGATGCCTTTGCGGGCATAGTGCATCTGGGTGACGTTTTGTCCCATTTTGGCACGAAGTGGACGCCGGGCTGTGCCAGGGAATTGCGGGACGCCGCCTGACCGATCCGGGCCCAACTGGCCGTTATCTTCCGGTTTGACCTCGCGGCCCTCGTATTCCTCAACGTCGCCGCGCGCCATGATCCAATCGCGGCGCTTTTGTTCAAGGCCGGCGTTGATGTCGATGCTGACGGCAGGGTCCGTGTAGGGACCGGAAGTATCATAGACCCGCACCGGAGCCTCGCCGCCCTCCAGATCGATCTCGCGCATCGCGACCTGCACGCCCGAGCCGGTGCGCGCGCCGACATGGATCTTGCGGCTGCCGCGAATGGGGCCTGTGGTGACGCCTATTTCGACGGGACTGTTGATATCGGCCATGCGAAGTCTCTCCATTGGGGGCGGAGCGCGGACTTCGGGCGCGGTGTGATTTACAGCGCCGCCCACTCCCTCCGCCGATGCTAATCGGTTCAGGTTCAACGGGTCGTGTGGAGCATACCCACACCTCTCAGCGAAAGCTCGCTCCCCGGTGGATAGGAAGGTCATTAGGCCCACAGGTCCCGCGAGTCCATCGTCTCTGGCGTTCTAGCCCGATCTCATCGCCATCCCTGCCGCCAGATCCAGTTATGGGAACTATAAGTTGTGTGGAGCCACCCTCACGAATAGCTCGAATTCCGGGATCAATGTCTGATTTTCTGGGCAATTCGGAGGAATTCACAATGATTGATAGCCGCATCCGCAAAGGCACATTTTTCGCCTCTGTCCTTCTCGGCAGCACCGTTCTCTCTGGCTGCAATTCGGAGGTCTCCGAACCGGCGACTGCCAGCGCGCAAGAAGCCGCAGCGCCAACAGGGATCGTGCGCGCATCGTTCACCGCAGACGGGGCCGTAGAGCAGCCAACCGGATATCGCGAGTGGGTCTATGTCGGAACGCCCTTGACACCGAACGCGCTGAATGGGGGCGAAGCCCCGTTTCCGGAGTTTCACAACGTCTATGTTGAACCCACGGCTTTTGCTGCTTTTTCGGAAACCGGAGAATGGCCTGAAGGAACGCAGATCGTCAAAGAGCTCGTGACTGTTCGAGACAACGACAATGCCGAAAACGGATCAAGCGCCGAGGTTAGCGGTGTTGGGTATTTTCAGGGCGAGTTTGCTGGACTTGAACTGACCGTCAAAGACAATGACCGGTTTGGCGACCAGCCTGGTGGCTGGGCCTATTTCAGCTTTGGCCACAACGCGCCGCCTTATGCGAAGACCGCTGAAGCGTTCCCCACCGAGGCGTGCAATGCATGCCACGAACAAAGCGCAGAGACCGACTTTGTTTTCACACAATTCTATCCCGTCTTGCGCGCTCAGCAGGCCAATCTGGCGAGCAACTAAGATGCGTTCATACATTGGTTTGACAGCTATGGCATCGCTGCTTCTTTCCGGTTGCCAGAATCAGGAGGCTGCATCGTCGGGTGATGCTGGCAATGCCGACGCCACCTCCGTCAGTGCTGGATGGCCAACCCAGACCGTGTCGGACACAGGCGATATTGCGTTGCCTGATGGTTTTTTGACATGGCCTACTCTTGGCGCATGGTCGACAGCGGACGGAACCGGGGCACAGAACGGAATGCATCAGGTCTATGCCTCGCCAGGAACGATTGAAGGCTATCAGGCGACCGGCAGCTTTCCGGATGGCAGCGTTCTGGTGAAGGAAGTTCGCGGCGCGGCAACGGCGAACCTCTCGACCGGCGCGGCCTCTTACGCGACCGAGAAACAAGTGTGGTTTGTGATGGTCAAGGACGCCGAGAACCGCTTCCCCGACAACGCCTTGTGGGGTGACGGTTGGGGCTGGGCGCTGTTCGAAGCGGCCGATCCATCAAAGCAGGCTGCGAGCGACTACGAGGTCGATTGCAAGGGCTGCCACATTCCGGCCGAAGCGCGCGACTGGATCTATGCCGAAGCCTATCCGGTGCTCTGGCCCGACGGGGTCGCTCCGCCCCCAACTTGGCAGGATTAACTGCCAAACAAGCCCCTCAATCGGGACCAGGGTTTCAGGCCGGGCATTTCGTGCCCGGCCTGAGTTCGTATCCAATCTGAAACGTGTTATTGCGCGATTGGGGCGCCAAGGGGGACATAAGTGGACATCAGGCAAATCCGATATTTTCTCTCGTTTGCAGAGACGCTCAGCTTCACACTGGCGGCAGAGCGGCATGACATTTCTCAGCCAGCGCTCACCAAGGCGATCCGGCGGCTCGAGGAAGAAGTGGGCGGGACGCTCGTCCATCGTGACGGCAAGCACACCAGGCTGACCGAACTCGGGCGCAACCTGCGGAGCGAATTTGAGCAGATCTCGCAAAGCGAACAACGCGCGAGAGAGATTGCCACGTCTCACCTTGCGCAAGGGGTATCGCATGTGCGCCTGGGTATCGCGAACTCACTGGGGCCGCGCCTGTTCGTGGAGTTTCTCGGTCAGTTTGCGGGCAAACATCCCAACGTGAACCTGACCCTGCATCAGGTCGACCTTGTGACCACGCAGGAGCAGATCCTTTCAGGCATGCTTGATGCCTGTTTTTGCGCGCGTCCGGGCAAGCCCAATCATAAGATCAAGACCACTGAACTGTTCACCGAGCGGCTGATGGCGGCGATGTCGGAGAGCCATCCGCTGGCGGACTGCGAGACGATCACGCTCAAGCAGATGGCTCGCTACCCCTATTACGACCGCCTCAACTGCGAATTCCGTCCCACCTTTGTCGACACGGTCGAGCAGCTTGGTCTCAAGATTGATGCTGCCATCCAGTCCAACCGTGAGGACTGGATACAGCAACTTGTCGCCAGCGGAAATGGGGTCACATCGCTGGCCGAATATTCGCGGGTCGTGCCCGGCATCGTCCTGCGTCCGATCGAAGAGGTGGATCTTGAACGGCGCGTCTCGATGATCTCGATCCTCGGATCGACCGCCTGTCCGGCAGTGATCGAGATGGAGAAAATGGCTGTGGCTTACGATTGGCAGGCCGCCCTCGGCTGAGCGGGTTCAGTCCTCGTTCTCGATGCCAAACAGGCACACCGCCAGCAGCACCGTTGCCAGCACGCCTGAGCCGCCTGCAATCGGCAGTTCGCCCGAAAACCCGCGCCCCAGCGCCATGGAGAGGGTGTTGCTGACAAGCGCGATTACGCCGACCAGCGCGCTCAGACCGCCCAGCGCCTTTGATCCGGAACCTAGCTTGTCGAGCCCCAGAACAATCAGCGCCAATGCCAGCAGCACCTTGGCCGCGTTGTAGACCATGAAGGAATAGGCGACGACGGAAGACGCGGCGGGTCGCAGCGCCTCGATTTCACCTGCCGCTTCGCCAAAGGGGGCAAACATAGTGAGACCGACGCCGACCTGAACGACATTGAGCACCGCTGCCGCAGTAATCGCAGACCATACGAGGTGAAGACGACTGGCCTGTGCCAGCGCAGAACCGGCAAATGCCGCAAGCAGCGTAAACAGCAGGCCCTCTCCGCCCCAAAGCAGCTGACGCGGCACATCCATTTGCGCAATGTAGAGCGCGGTATAAACCGCCTGCGTAACCGCTGCGATCAGAACCATGGCGGCAACGATGCCGGTGGTGCGCTTGAACGTGAATTCCATGAATAGTCCCCTTTTGCGCGCGCCGCGTTCCGACACAGCGCTGCCTTGTAATCGCACTCTATACGCGCAAGAGCGGCGCAAGGTTACTCCCCTATGCAAACCATTGCGCCATGACCCGCCTTTATCGCCTCGACGCGCCTGCCAGTGCGGTTGCCGATCGCTTTGGAGTACGCGCGACGGATGATCCGTGGGCGGGCGGCTATGTCGCTCCAGAGAAGTTTGCGCCCGTCATCACCGCAGGCCGCGACTTTATTGCAGGCCCGCGCCCTGCTGGCGGCATGCTGCGCCCGCGCATGGTGCCCCGGCTGTGGGGCGTGCTGCCGCCACCAAGTGCCGATGATCCCACAAGGCGCATCGCCACTGTGCGCAATCCCGACAGCCCGTTCTGGATCGGCCATTTGCGCAATCGCGAATTTCGATGCCTGATCCCGGCCACAGCCATCATGGCCTGGGGCAGCGGCACGGATTACGAAGGGCGGCTCTTAAAACACTGGTTCGCGCTTGCCGGCGAGCCAATCTTCTCGCTGCTGGGCGTATGGAAGGATGAAGAGGTGCCCGCCTTCGCCCTGCTTACGGTCACGGCGCGCGGAGCGCCCGCAGAGCACGGGGCGAAGACCATGCCCATCGCCATCGCGCCCGGCGGATGCGCCCAGGACGCATGGCTGCGCGGCGCATGGAGCGAAGCACGCCGCCTGATCGGAACCCCTGACACGCATGCCGCGCCCGCCGCACTCTGGCGCGCGATTGATCCGCCCTGATCTTCCCTGATCTGCCCTGATCGGGCACAGGCCATGGCCGCGCCGATCCCTCTTCCCAAAAGCCCTCCAATTCCCTTAGGGAAAAGGCGCGCACCGGCAGCGATCTGTCGCGCCCTGGGGGAAAACTGAATGGCACACCAATTCTCAGCCGTAGAAGCATTTTCCAAGCTGAGCGAAGCCGCGCTCAAAGCGCTTGCCCAGGCCGCGCAGATGCGCACGATCACAGGCGGAGAAGCTATCGTGCGGTACGGCGAGGAGGCCGATGCACTCTATCTGGTGAGTGCGGGCCGGTTTTCCGTGCAATTGCCCGATGGCCGCGTGGTGGCCGAGATCGAAGCGGGCGAGCCAGTGGGCGAACTTGCGTTCTTTTCCGGCGGCACCCGCACGGCCGATGTGCGGGCAACGCGCGACAGCGCGGTCTACGTCTTGACGCGTGAGGCGTATGACGCGGTTGCGGCTGAGTATCCTGAGATCGCCGAGACGATCCTTGCAACCGTTGCCAGGCGGCTGGCGCGAACGACAGCGGGGGCCAAAGCGATGGAGGCCAAACCTGGCCGGGTGGTCGCGCTGCTTCCCGCTGGCGATGCGCATTTGCCCGATGGCTTTGCCGAACGGCTTACGGCCAGTCTTGCAAAATACGATGACCCCCGGCTGGTTCGCCGCGCCGATATGCCGGGCGATCTCTCGCCCGAAGATTCAGGTTTCGGCGCGTGGGTGGCGCAGCTTGAAGGCAGTGCGGGCCGCGTCATCCTGCGCGCCAGTCGCGAAGACGACGCCTGGAACCGCGCGATCGCGCGCAATGCGGACGATGCTCTGCTGGTTGCGCCGCTTTATGATCGCCGCCCGGAACTCTCTGCACTTGAGGAATACGCACTCCCCCTGTTTCAGCGCGCCAACCGCCAACTCATGCTGTGGCGCCCAATGGCGGCGAAGGGCATTGCCGGCGCGCCCGCGTGGCTCGAACACCGCGATGTAAAGCTACACCATCACGTGCCGCTCGACAGCGACGCCGCGTTTGATCGGATCGCGCGCTTCATGGCGGGTAAGGCTAACGGCGTCGTGCTCGCCGGTGGCGGAGCGCTGGGTTGCGCGCATATCGGGGTGATGCAGGCGCTGCTCGAAAATGGCGTCCCGATCGATTATTACGGCGGCACCAGCGCGGGCGCTGCGATGGCGGGCGCTCTGGCGCAGGGCCTGAGCGCTGCTGAGACGCTGGAGCAGATGCACGAAATGTTCATTGCCAACAAGGCGATGAAGAAGATGACGGTGCCGGTGCACTCCTTCCTCGATCCGCGCGTGTTCGATGAGCAATTGCAAAAGCGCTATGGTACGCAAGATATTGCCGATCTGCCTTTCAACTTCTTCGCCGTATCGACCAATCTTTCCACCAACGGGATCTTCATCCACACGCGCGGGCCTTTATGGGAAGCGGTGCGCGCGTCCGGATCGCTGCCCACGATCCTGCCCCCGCTGATCACCGAAGAGGGCGACATTCTGGTGGATGGAGGCGTGCTCGACAACATTCCGGTTGCCATCATGCGCGAGCTAAAAGCAGGGCCCAACGTGGTGGTCGCACTGCGCTCAGACGCGGGTTCGCAATGGCGGATCGAGGCGAAATACGGCGATGTGCGCTCGCCGGGCAAGATCGTGCGTGACATCGTGTTTCGCCGCAAACCCGAACGCGAATTTCCAAGCCTGATCGAGATCATGTCGCGAAGCATGGTGGTGGCAAGCGAGGGCAGTGTGGAACGCAGCCTGGCGCAGGCCGATGCGCTGCTGATCCCGCCCATTCCCAAGGATATGCAGATCCTCGACTGGCACTTGGGCAAGGACGTTGCCGAAGCCGCGCGCGCCTTCACCGAGCAGGCAATCGCGACCCGCGTAGACTTGCAGGCAATGAAAGCGCCCTAATTGCTATGATCAGTGCCAGGCCGGGCGCAAGTCTGGCGCTAAGCCGTCATCGGATCACCCTTCCACGGACCATCACGAACTCGACCTCTTCCAGCACGGTCACATCTTCCAGCGGGTTGCCTTTGACCGCGATAAGGTCGGCGGAATAGCCCGGAGCAAGCCGACCGATCTCATCCTCCAAGCCTAATATCGCCGCCGCGCCTGTCGTCGCCGATGCGAGCGCGGCTTGATTGGTCATTCCGCCATTCACCATCAGCGCGAACTCGCCCGCATTCTCTCCGTGCGGGAAAACGCCCGCATCCGTGCCAAAGGCGATCGGCACGTCATATTCGATCGCGCGCTGGATGATCGTGTCGGCGACCTTGGCGACCGCCAGGATTTTGGCCTCGACGACCGGGGTGTAGAATTGCTTGCCAAGGTTGCGCTTGATTCCCTCAAACGCCATCAGCGTCGGGATCAGCGTCGTGCCGCTCTCTTTCATCGCGCGCGCTGCAGCCTCGTCGATATAGGTGCCGTGCTCGATCGTGTGGACGCCCGCTTTGGCCGCCGCTTCGATCCCGCGCGCGCCATGGGCATGCGCAGCGACCTTTAGGCCGAGCAGCTTGGCGGTTGCGACAATCGCGTTCATTTCCTCGGCGGTAAAATGCTCTTCGAGCCCGCGCCCCTGCTGGCTGAGCACCCCGCCCGTTGCCGTGATCTTGATCAGGTCAGCGCCAAATTTGGATGCAAGCCGCACCTTTTCCGAGCATTCAACAGGACCGGTGCAGGTGAAGCCGGAGGTGATTGCGTCATCAACGCTCTTGCGAAAACCGTTGATGTCGCCGTGCCCGCCAACAATCGCAATCGTGCGCCCTGCCGTGATGACGCGCGGCCCGGGCACCAGCCCCTGCTCAGTCGCGGTGCGCAGGGCCTGCGTCACCTGGTCTGAACGCGAGCCCAGATCGCGGATCGTCGTAAACCCGGCAAGCGCTGTCAGGCGCGCATTCTTGGCCGCGATCAGCGTAAAGTATTCCGGCGGGGTCGTAGCCGCGCGCCAGAACTCGCCCGACGGATCGCCCGAGAGATGCGTATGGAGATCGATAAGGCCGGGCAGCACGGTCTTGTCGGACAGATCGGTAAACCGCGCCATCGCATTCTCGGCGACCAGCCCTGCGACCGCTTCCTGCGCCTGCGCGCTCTCAACCGGTAGGAGCTCGACAATGCGGCCATCCTCGATCACGATCAGCGTAGGCCCCAAAGGAGCGCTGTCGACATCCGTGATGACGCTTCCCGCCTTGACATAGATCACTTCGGCCGTCGCCGGCGAGGCCAACAACGCTGCCGCCATCGCGGTCAATTTGATGAGCAGTTTCATATCCGTCCCTTCCCGTGTCGCATCATCCCCGCACGCCCTTTGGCGGCGAGCCGACCATCGATCCCCATCGATGACCCTGCCACCGAAAAAGCCGCTGGGATAGAGGAAAGTAACAAGCTGATTATGATAGATAATATCATTACACAATCAGATCTTGCGTTAAATATGGGCGAAAGGGTCCGGCCTGCGCCGCCTGCCATCGGCCGCCGCAGATGTCAGAAAGTGTAGGCGATCCCAACGCCGCCGACGAACTGGTTTGCATCACCGCGAATGTCCGTGAAGGGCGTATCTGCCCCATCACCCACCAAGCGCGTATAGCTGACAATGGAGTAGACGCTCAGCCCGCCATTGAGCGCATTGCCATCCAGATCGACATTTATCACCGCTGAAGTCGACACGTTGTTCAGCCCGCCATCTGCGGTGAATTCTGGCAGGCCAGTGGCCGCGCTTTGTTCAGGCGTGACGGTGAAGTAGTAATCGGCAAAGTTGTCATCGACGAATTGCGCGCCGATATTGGCCTGAAACAGCACGCTGCGCCCGAACGGACGCGCATAACCGATCGTAGGCTCAACCAGCATCCCGTCATGCGCGCCCAGCACATCCCAGCGAACCTGCGTGTTGAAGGTGAGCGAATCGAGCGAATTGAAGACGCCAGGGAAAGTCACGCCGCCTGCCAGACCCACTTCCAGCGCGACATCAAGGTCTTCTGCCAGCTCCACCACTTCATCTTCGATCTGCTGCGCACGATCATTGCGAAAGCGGATGGCAGGGCCAAAATTGAAGGTCGTCTTCTGATTGGGGCCGAGCGCCGGTTCAGGAGACAATAGGTCGAGGCGGATGCCCGGACCGTTGGGCCGGATACCGACACCGCCCACGCGGCCCACGATCAGCGGCAGCGGGAACAGGATGTAATCGTCCGAGCCCGAATAGCTGGGAACAAGGCCGGCCCCGATCCCGACCGTCACCCAGGTATCGTCAAACACGATCTTGGGGAGTTCGAGTTGTGGCCAGCTGG
>JBCBKF010000067.1:0-10112 GCA_038522255.1 Pseudomonadota bacterium | reverse complement strand
CCCGACGGCACCATCGCGAATGACACGACGCCGCTGATCTATACGCTTGAGGAGCGTCATGAGGGCCGCTCCATCGTGCCCGACGATCCCGGCATGGCCTTCCTCGCGCATCTGATCGAAGACTACGCCGATGAATGGGTGACCAAGGCGATGTTCGGCTATCGCTGGCTCGAAGAGGTCGACCAGAAGCAGATGAGCCGCTGGCTCGCTGTCGACTCCATGAAAGGTGGTAGCCTCGAGAAAATCCAGCAATTTGCTGATTACTTCACTGAGCGGCAGGTCGGGCGCATGGCGCTGGTGGGCTGCACGCGCGAGAACTTTCCCTTGATCGAGGCCTCAACAAGGCGCCTGTTGCAGGCTCTGGAGGAGCATGTCGTGAACGAGCAATGGCTGCTCGGCTCCAAGCCCTCCATGGCTGAGTTCGGCCTGTATGGACAGCTCTCGCAATTGGGCACGGACCCGACCGCGCAGGAGATGATGCGCGCAGACTATCCCTTCACCTTCCGCTGGTTGGCGCATGTCGATGACGCCTCGGGGATCGAAGGCGAATGGGATGCACCCGATGCGGACCTCAAGCCGGTGACCAAGACGATCCTGGCCGAGGCAGGCCGCTGCTATGTGCCCTTCCTGCTCGCCAATGCGGCGGCGGCTGAGGCGGGTGAGGAGACCTTCCGGATCGAGGTCGATGGCATGCCGTATGAGCAGGGCGTGTTCAAATACCAGCTCAAATGCCTCGCCGACCTGCGTGCCCGTTATGCCGCGCTGCCAGCCGCTGCGAAGACCCGCGTTGACCCGATTCTGGCGCAAGCAGGGTGTCTGGATTTTCTGAGTTAGCGCGCCTTTCCCGGGACAAAACCTGGAACACAAAAGGCCCCGGCTGCACTTTGAAGCGCGGCCGGGGCCCTTTTGGATCAGATGTTATCCGCTCAGCTGGTCTTGCGCGTCGCCTTGAAGGTTGAGGTGCTACCGTTGCGCGGATCGGTCGAGGTTCCGTTCAGCGTATCGCCCTCAACGCTCATCTCGGTTATGCCGACAACCTCGCCGTCCAGCGTGGCGGTGAACTTGTAGACCGTGTCCGAAATCTTCTCGACCCCGGTGGCAACGCCAGCAGAGCTCCATTCGGGCACGACTGGCTCGCCGCCGACCGTCATTGTCATGTCGCCATCGAGGGTGGTCTGCGTCAGTTGATCACCGTCAATCGTGAAGGTGAAGGTGCGCGCGGCTTCTTCCATGTCGCTAAGGCCAGCGAACTTCCACTCACCCGAAACGGCGTGCGAACCCTCGGGTCCAGCGGCTGCGCGCTCATAAGTGCTGGTCGAGGACACCGGAGTTTCCCCGGACACGTCGGTCGATACGACGGTTAGAGTGTTGCCATCCTCGCTGACCGTCCACTTGCCCTTGCTGAGCTCCTTGTCGCCGAGGCGAAGGCCGAATTCCAACGTGTTGTCGTCAACGAGTGCCACCTTGACACCATCGACACCAGGGACTTCGACGCTTTCGAACTCGCCGCTCGTGGCGACCGAAACGGGTGGAATGCAGTGGTTGCAGGTATAAGTGCCGTCGGCGATGACATAGTTGCGAACCTGATCATCTTCGAGCGATTCGACCTGCCCGACCCAGGTGCCCGCAAAGGTGCCGGTTGCGGCAGCTTCGGTCGTGGTGTCAGCAGCGCTCCCGCAGCCGGCGAGCGCAAGGCTGAGCGAAAAGGCGCATACGGCACCAGTAAACATTTTCATGAAAATCCCCCCTAAAGTGACCCCAATGCCATCCTCGCGGGACATTACCTGAAAGCTTGGCGAACACAACCGCGCGCCTCGACCGGGCGGTTAGGTGTGCTTGGCGATAAAGGCCTCGACTACGGGCGCGACCTTGGTGCGCCACTTGCTGCCGTTGAAGATGCCGTAATGCCCGGCGCCTTCGGCCATGTAGTACTGTTTCTTCGCCTCGGGCAGGCCGGTGGCGAGTTTGAGCGCGGCTCTTGTCTGGCCGAGACCTGAAATGTCGTCACGTTCACCTTCGATCGCGAGCAGGGCGGTGTGTTCAATCCCGGTGATATCTACCACCTCGCCCTTGTGCTCGAACGTGCCATTGGGGATCGAATGCTTCTGGAACACCTCCTCGACTGTCTGGAGGTAGAATTCCGCCGTCATGTCGCACACCGAGCGGTATTCGTCGTAGAAGTCCTTCGTCGCCTGCGCGCTTTCCTGATCGCCTGCGGTGAGGTGTTTGAACATCTCGTAATGGCTCATCATGTGGCTTCTGAGGTTCATGCTCATGAAGGCGGACAATTGCATGAAACCGGGATAGACCTTGCGCCCCGCTCCGCGATAATTCATCGGCACGGTGGCGATGACGCTCTGGCGAAACCACTCGATCGGTCGGCGCATTGCGTGATCGTTGACGCTGGTCGGGCATTCGCGCGTGTCGATCGGCCCGCCCATCATGGTCAGCGTTTCCGGGCTCGCGGGCGATTTGTGCTGGTTGAGCAGCGCGGTTGCCGCGAAGGCGGGGACCGAGGGCTGGCACACCGCCATCATATGCGGGCGCTTGCCCCCTTTGTTGGCGGCTTCGGCGTGAATCTGCTCAAGAAACGCGATGAGATAGTCGATGTAGTCGTCGAGATCGAAGTGGCCTTCGTGCACCGGCACCATCTTCGCATCGGCCCAGTCGGTGATGTACACGATACAGCTTTGCAGCATCCGTTCCACCGTGCCGCGCAGCAGCGTGGCGTAGTGCCCGCTCATCGGCGCGACGATCAGCAGACGCGGCGAGGTCTCGGGCAGGCCCGTGTGGCGAAAGCGCTTCAGGTCGCCGAATGGCTTGGTGACAACGGTCGCTTCCTCGACCTTGTGGACCTTGCCGCCCACTTCAACATCGGTGATGCCAAAAGCGGGCTTGGAATAAGTGGCGGTGGCGTGCGCCAGCACATCAAGCGCGTTCGCCGCAATAGGGCCAAAGCCCACCCGGCTCATGGGGTTAGCCGGGTTGCTGAGCATTTCCGAGCTGATGGAGGCGACAGAGCTGATCGAGTTGAGCCAGCTGCGCTGCAATTCGTAGGCTTGATAAAGCATGGGCTGCGTTCCCTTTGTTTCCTCGCCGTTCGAACCGGCGAAACGTCCCTTAACGCTCGCCAAAGCCGACGATCCTCCGGCCATCCTGCGCGAGCGGCGCCGCGCCCATCGTATTGGCCCAGCATGCGTTTAGTTGCGGCTCCTTTCCGAGCTCTTTCTGACTTCGTAAATGGCGATTTGCAGCCCATTGTGCAATGCACAAAATCGGCCGCATAAGTCTCGATATGAAATCTATGCGCTTTTTACACGTGAAATTGCGCGGGAACGGGCTTAGATCACCCACTCTATGACAGGCGATGTTGCTCAAATTACGGCCGAGGAATCCGGCGAGACCTCCCACAACCCTGATCCCGGCGCGTTTCAGCAAAAGGCGCTGTCCGACGCGGATCATGATGCAGAGGTGAGCGCGCAAGGCGCGAAACCGCGTTCGCTCAGGCCTCTCGCGATGATCTATCGCGAAGCGTTCAAATATCCGCGCCAGGTCGTGCTTGCCTTCGTTTCACTGATGGTCACCGCTGGCGCGACGCTGGCTTTGGCGCCCGCAGCAAAGATTATCGTGGATCGCGGCTTTGGCGGTTCTCAGGATATCGATAGCGGGTTTCACTATCTCCTGCTGCTCGTTGTGGTGCTGGCGCTGGGTACAGCGGCCCGGTTCTACTTCGTCAGCTGGATCGGCGAGCGCGTTGTCGCTGATATCCGAACCAAAGTGCATCGCAATCTGATGCGCCTGTCGCCGGGCTTTTATGAAAAGAACAGCCCGCGCGAAATTGCCAGCCGCATGACATCGGACACAGCCATCATCGAAACCGTGGTCGCGACCACGGTATCCATCGCGCTGCGTAACGCCTTCATGGGCGTGGGCGGTATGATTTACCTGTTCTGGCTGTTGCCCGACCTCACGGTTTGGCTGGTTCTTGGCATTCCCGCAGTGCTTCTTCCGATAATCGTTTTTGGACGCCGCATCCGGGTCATCTCCCGCGACAGCCAGGACCGCGTCGCCGATGTCGGCGCTCTGGTGAGCGAGGTTTTGGGCGCGATGAAGATCGTGCAAAGCTTCAATCAGCAATCGCGCGAAGCGGATCGGTTCGCGAGCGCTGTTCAGCAGACGTTCGAGACCGCGCGGCGGCGGATTATCCTGCGCGCAGTGATGACCTCTTTGCTTATCGCGGCGATTTTTGGCTCTGTCGTGATGCTGCTGTGGCGCGGCGCGGACCGAGTTGCTGCAGGTGACATAACCGGCGGCACTATCCTTGCTTTCATTTTCGGTGCGGCGCTGGTTGCGGGATCGTTTCAGGCGCTCTCTGAGGTCTATGGTGAGCTTTTGCGCGGTGCTGGTGCCGCCAGTCGCCTCGCCGAACTGCTCGCGGCGGAGCCAGAAATCGAAGCGCCCGCGCGGCCTGAGAGCCTGCCGGTGCCCCCGCGCGGCGGGCTGTCATTTCGCAATGTGACCTTCTGCTATCCGGCGCGGCCACAGACAGCGGCGCTGGAAAACTTCAGTCTTGAGATCGAGCCGGGAGAAACGGTCGCGATTGTCGGCCCTTCGGGCGCTGGCAAATCGACCATCTTCCAGCTGGTCGAGCGCTTCTATGATCCGCAAAACGGCACGATCCGCATGGATGGCGTCCCGCTCACGCAGGCCGACTCCGCTGATATCCGTGATCGGCTGGCGCTGGTGCCTCAGGATGGGGTGCTGTTCAGCGCCAATGCGCGCGACAATCTGCGCTATGGCCGATGGGATGCAACCGAGGAGGCGATTTGGGATGCGGTGCGGGCGGCAAACGCAGAGAGCTTTTTGCGCGACCTGCCCGAGGGCCTCGATACCCATCTGGGCGAGGGCGGCACGCAATTGTCCGGCGGCCAACAGCAACGCGTTGCGATTGCCCGCGCGCTCTTGCGCGACGCTCCGATCCTCTTGCTTGACGAAGCGACCAGCGCGCTCGACGCCGAGAGCGAACAATTGGTGCAGCAGGCGCTTGATACCTTGATGAAGGGTCGTACCACCCTGGTTATCGCCCACCGTCTCGCGACCGTGCGGGCAGCGGACCGGATCGTGGTGCTTGATGAAGGGCGCATTGCCGAACAGGGGACGCACGCGGAACTGTCCAAAGCGGGCGGACTCTACGCGCGTCTTGCTTCGCTGCAATTCGCTGCCGACCAAGCCGCGTAACCCCATATCATTGCGAAGATAATTCTACGAACCGCCAAGTTGGCGGGACCAATGACGGCGGCAATGTGTTTGTTAGGCTAGTATCCGCCGTCAGCAATTTGCCTAAACCATCAGGGACTGTTTAATGATCCGTACCCCACGCCCGCTCAGCGCCCCGCTCCTCGCCTCTGCCGCCGCATTTAGCCTCACCGTGGCGCTGGCTCACACCGCCTCGGCCCAGCCGCATGAGCACGACAACGCAGAACTGGGCAAAGAGGCGTCCGGTCAGAACATCGAGACCCTGCTTGAGACAGACGATGCTGGCGCGGCCGAGGGCGCTCAGACGCCAACCATGAGTTTTGGCGAGTGGGGAGTGGATCCTTCTCTGCTTTCCGACACTATCGCGCCGGGCGATGACTTCTTTGGTCACGTCAATCAGGAATGGCTTGATGCCAATCCACTGCCGTCAGAGTTCAGCCGCTTCGGCGCGTTTACACTGCTGAGAGAGAAGTCGACCAGCGATGTAAAAGCCCTTATGAACGAGCTGGTGGCCAAGGACCCCGCTGCGCTTACCAGCGACGAAGCCCGGCTAGTCGCGGTCCATAACGCGTTTCTCGATACCGATGCGATCGACGCCGCTGGCCTTGCCCCGGCGCAGGGCTATGTTGACGCGATGGCCAGCGTGGCCTCCATGGAGGAGCTTGCTGATCTGTGGGCTACGCCCGGCTATCCCAGCCCGCTCGGCGGCTATGTCAGCGTGGATGCGAAACAGCCCGACCGTTACGTCTCCTATCTGGGCTTTGGCGGCCTCGGACTGCCGGATCGCGATTATTACCTCGACGACAGCGAAAAGGGTGTTGGGATACGGCAGGCCTATCGCGAATACCTGACCTTTCTTTTCACCGAGGCGGGATATGAAGATCCCGAAGGTGCGACCGCTGCGGTCTACGCGCTCGAGGAGCGTATTGCACGCGTTGTCAGCTGGGCACGCGCTGTACGCCGCAACCGCGATCTCACCTATAACGCCCTTTCCGCGGATGACATCGACGCGATGGCGGGCGATTTTCCCGCAAGCGACATGCTGGCCAAGATCGGGTTCGATGCATCGCCCATCTATGTCGTCAGCCTGATGCCGCCGACCGACGAAGAGATTGAGGCGCTGGGCCTTTCGGAAGAGACGCTGGCGCAGATCGGCACCGGGCTTCCCGGAATGATGGAGCTGTTGAACGATGTCCCGCTTGCAACCTGGCAGGCCTGGACGATCAAGTCGTTCCTCTCCGGCAACGCCTCGGTTCTTCCCACGCGCTTTGATGAAGCTCGCTTTTCGTTTTACGGCAAGACCTTGCGCGGCACGCCCGAACAGCGCCCGCGCTGGAAACGCGCCATCAACGCGACGGAGGGCGCGCTGGGCGAATTGCTCGGCAAATCCTATGTCGAGCGCTACTTCCCGGCCGAAAACAAGGCGGCGATGGACGAACTTGTGGCCAATCTGCGTCTCGCTGTGGCGGAAAGCATCGCCGAGATCGACTGGATGGGCGAAGAGACCAAGAAGCAGGCACTGGAAAAGCTCTCCACCTTCGATCCCAAGATTGGATACCGTCCCAATCTGGAGGTCTATGAAGGCCTGGAGGTGGGTGACAATCCGCTGGAAAACTCGATAGCGGCCAGCGCCTGGAGCCTTGCGGACAGCGTTGCGAAGCTGGGCCAACCCATCGACCGGACCGAGTGGTTCATGCTGCCCCAGACGGTCAATGCCTATTACAACCCCACCAAGAACGAGATCGTCTTCCCCGCCGCGATCCTGCAGCAGCCCTTCTTTGGCATAAGCGCGGACCCTGCGGTCAATTACGGCGCGATTGGCGGCGTTATCGGGCATGAAATCGGCCATGGTTTCGACGATCAGGGGTCAAAATATGACTCCACCGGCAAGCTGAGCAATTGGTGGACGGATGAAGACCGCGCCGCATTTGATATGCTCGGCGATGCCCTGGTTGAGCAGTACAATGCCTATTGCCCGCTCGATGACGGCGAGACATGCGTGAACGGGCGTCTGACCCTTGGAGAGAATATCGGTGATCTGGGCGGCCTGAGCCTTGCCTACCGCGCCTACAAGATTGCGACCAAGGGCAAGGACGTCCCCGTGATCGACGGGCTGACAGGCGATCAGCGCTTCTTCCTGGCTTGGGCGCAGGTCTGGCGCTCAAACCAGCGCGAGGAAAATTACCGCAACCGCCTGCGCACCGATAGCCACAGCCCAGAAGAGTTCCGCGTCAACGGCGTCGTGCGCAATCTTGACGAATGGTACGAGGCGTTCGGCGTCACCGAAGAGCACGATCTTTACCTTCCACCGGAAGAACGCGTGCGTATCTGGTAAGAGCAGGCTGCGCTTGCGCGCCGGACCTCCCGTCTGCCCCGCCGCCCTTGTACCTTTGAGGATACAATTGCGCTTGTCGGAGCGCGGGAAAGGGTAAGGCCCGGCATCAGGGATTATGCGGATGCGCAATCCGCGCGTAGCGACCAGATTGCGCCGATTTGCTAGTCTTGAATCAAGACTGAAGTATCGGGATTGAGGTCATCGTTCGGATCGGTCAGGATCCCGGCAGGAAACGCCACCGAAGCAGGCTTATCTTGCGTGTCGAGACACAGGACGTGGTTGTTGTCCCCATCGCTTAGATCGGCGAGCGCAAGTGCTGTGGTTTCGCGGCGCTCCCCCTCTACCGTCTGGACAGTTACCTTGTAGAGCCTGCGTTCCTTGTCACCGGGCTCATCACCGTTCTCAAGCTTCACGCCGCCCGCCCAAACGACGCGCACCTTCTGGGCGACACCTTGCGCAGGGCACGCGCTACCTTTGGTGCGCGCCAGGCCCAGCCCCTTGTCCTCTTCCCCATCGGAGACGATTTGCGCCATGACAAGCGTTGGTCCCGGTTCAAGCGGCGTCACTTCGATGCTCACCCCCTGAAAATCGAATGTGCCGCCAATCGATAGCAGACGCCCTGTAATCTCGATGCTGGCGGGCGGATCTTCACCGGCATGCCGTCTTTGCCCGGAGCACCGGTGCATACGAGATTGGCAAGCGGCGGGAGAGCGTTGTCGAGCCCGAAGAAAGCGGAGAGCAGTTCAGCGCGCTGCCCTTCGGCTTCGCGCGGAAGGTTTGTATCTGCCGTGGTGTCGGTTGGCTCGTCATTCGTGACCCCGGACGCGCATCCGGTGAGCGCAGCGAGGAAGGCGGCAACTCCAAGAAGCCGGTTAAGAGACGCCATAAGATCGCGCCTTCCAAGAAAGAGCAGTGCCGCTTTGAATCTGTGCATTGCCAGTAACACTCTGGCTTGCGGGTCTTGTGCGACGCAAAGTGCGTGTCTGATTATCGCCGCCGCCGTCCGCCGCCGAACGATCGACCGCCGCGCGAGCCGGAAAAGCTTCCTGATCGGCCGCTACGAAATGATTCGTAGCGAGAGCGCCCGCTGGTCCGCGCACTCCAGTCGCGCTGGACCTGCTGGAACTCTAAAGCGCCCACTTGCGGGCCCTGAAAGCTGCCGCTGGATGACTGCACGCTTTCGCGCGCGCCTTGCGTGCTCGAAAGATCAAACCCGCTCGTTTCAGCGCGCGATCGAGCGCTGTCAGCCGCTGCGGAGTTTGCAACCGTGTCCGAAGCGCTCGCCCACTCGCCGTCCTGACGCATCTCCCATGAGCCATCGTCGGTCTTGCGGAAGACGTTGCCGTTGGCGCCTGCGTACAGATCGCCGTCGCTGGTTTGCGCGACGCTCGCGCGATTGTCCTGATTGCCGACTTGCGCGGCTTGGCCGCCGGTCGAGGTCTCAGCTGTGCGGCGAAAGCCGTCTTCGGTGCCATAGCGCTCGGTGCGGACCCATTCGTCGTCGCGTTGGACCACGGTCTCACCCCAGGTTTCATAGCTGTTGCCGTCACCCCATTCGACCGCCTGAGAGGTCCCGGCGCTGGTATCGGTGCGCGGATTGTAGGCATAGCCGGCGTAAGCGCCCGAATTGTAGTCATAGGCAAAAGCGCTGCGGCTGTAGGTTCCGGTGCTCGCATTGTAGTTCGCTGTGCCACCAACACCGCCGTAAGGGCCATAGACATAGCTGCCATGCGAGTAGGAGCCTGCAGACACCGAATAGACGCTCGCATGGCCGTAAGTGTAGGGGTATGCGGGGTAATAATAATAGGGATAATATCCGTACCCATATCCATAATAGCTGTACGGATAGTAATAGCTGCCCCAGTAATATCCTGATCCGTAAACCACAACGCCATTGCTTACGTAATTGTAGTGATAGCCAGGCGTGTATCCGAAGTAGACCGTGTCAGGTTCCGATTCATAGACCTTTACATAGGTCACATGGTGCGATGGCGAATCTGACGGAATATCGTAAATGGCCGCCGCGATTGTGTCGGTGACGACCCAGGCTCCATTGGGGTCTTTTGCGGTAAACCACACGGCCTCGTAGCACAGATAATAATCATCCCCGACCCGGAAGACGTCAAAGCTGGTATTGGTCGCACGATAGACATTGGTGCCTTCGACCAGTTCAAACTCTGCCTCGTCGCCAGCATAGCGCACATCAGGCGCTGATGTGCTTCGCGAGACCTCGGCGGTCTGGGGAACCATTGCCTCGGCAATGGCGCGGCCCGCTTCGGGTGTTCCTGCCACCGACGCGCGCACATAGGCGCGCTCGTGATATGCCGGGATCGCCTGGAAGCTCTCAGGCGCCTGTTCGACATAGCTCCAGTTTCCATCGAGCGCGGCGGCTTTGAACCATCGGCCTGAAGTGAGGAAGTAATAGGCATCATTCGCAGTGTTGAAGACGATATCGCTGGAGGTATTGGCAACAAAGGCGATTTCGGTTCCTTTGACCGGCTCGAGCTTGGGCTCGCCGTCG
>JBCBKF010000066.1:0-10152 GCA_038522255.1 Pseudomonadota bacterium | reverse complement strand
TTCGGGCAGCCACTGGCTGGCGAGCTTTGCGACCTACCTGACGACCAGGCGCGGCATTGCCACCAAATGAGCGAAGATGGGGCCAGCCAGCCTTTTCCAAGTCGATCAATGACATCCCTTGATTGACGAGCGGCGAATGTTACGCTGGCATTTCAACGGGGCTGCGCGCCAGCACGGCAGCGAACGGACAAAAGAACAAGGGGCTATAATGCGAATTCTCAAAATCCTGGTCGGCTGCCTCGCAGCGATTTCGCTTTCGATGCCATTAGGCAACCCGGCCATCGCGCAGGATGAGGACAAGGACAAGGACGCCCCCGCGCTTTCAAGCGGCACGTTCAAGGCGTTTGAGCTACGCAGCATTGGCCCTGCTTTCATGTCGGGCCGCATCGCGGATATCGCGATCGTTCAGGACGATCCGGCAACGTGGTATGTCGCGGTTGGCTCTGGCGGTGTTTGGAAAACAGAGAATGCGGGCACGACTTGGACGTCTTTGTTCGAGGGACAAAGCGCCTATTCGATCGGCACGGTTGCGCTTGATCCGTCGGACCCCGCGCGCGTCTATGTCGGCACGGGCGAGAACAATGGCGGGCGTCACATCGGCTTTGGCGACGGCATTTACCGCTCCAATGATGGCGGCAAGACCTGGACCAATCTGGGCCTGAAAAAGTCCGAACATATCTCCAAGATCATTGTCCACCCTGAAGACCCGAACACGATCTGGGTTGCCTCGCAGGGCCCGCTATGGTCGCCCGGCGGAGAGCGCGGCGTCTTCAAGACGACCGATGGCGGCAAGACCTGGGAAAACGTGCTGGCCAAGGGTGAATTCACCGGCGCGACTGACATGTTGATCGATCCGCGCAATCCTGATCGCCTTTACGCTGCATTGTGGCAGCATCACCGCACGGTCGCGGCCTATGTCGGAGGCGGGCCGGAAAGCGGCCTCTACAGATCCGAAGATGGCGGCGAGACCTGGGAAGAGCTAAAGACAGGCCTTCCCGGCGGGAACAAGGGAAAGACCGGCCTTGCCATCTCTCCGATCAATCCGGATGTCGTCTATGCCGCGATCGAGACCGACCGGCGCACCGGCGGGGTTTGGCGCTCCACCAATCGCGGCGCGAGCTGGACGAAGATGTCGGATGAAACCGGCAAGGGCACCGGGCCGCATTACTATCAGGAGCTGTACGCCAGCCCGCATTATTTTGACCGCATCTATCTGGTCTCCAACACGACGCAGATTTCCAACGATGGCGGGAAGACCTGGTCGAGCCTCAACAACTCCACAAAGCACGTGGATGACCACGCAATCGCTTTCCGCCCTGACGATCCCGAATATATCCTGTTCGGCTCTGACGGCGGGATTTATGAAAGCTATGATCACACCAAGACCTGGCGCTTCATCGACAACTTGCCGATCACGCAATTCTACAAGGTTGCGGTCGACGATGCGGAGCCGTTTTATAACGTCTATGGCGGCACGCAGGACAACAACTCGCAGGGCGGCCCGTCGCGAACCGATAACCGCCACGGCATCCGCAACGATGATTGGTTTGTGACGCTTGGTGGGGACGGCCACCAATCCGCCACCGAACCTGGCAACCCCAACATCATGTACGCGCAATCGCAGCAGGGCAATCTGGCGCGCATTGACCGGATCACCGGCGAAGTTGTGCGCATTCAGCCGCAGCCCAAGCCCGGTGATGATATTCCGCGCTGGAACTGGGATTCGCCGATCTGGGTCAGCCAGCACGATCCCAAGCGGCTCTACTTCGCCTCGCAAAAATTGTGGCGTTCGGATGATCGCGGCGACAGCTGGACGGCGATTTCGGGTGACTTGTCGCGCAACCAAAACCGTTTGCGCCTGCCGGTGCAGGGCCGCCAGTGGAGCTGGGATGCGCCCTGGGACATCTACGCGATGAGCCAGTACAACACGATTACCTCGATCGGGGAATCGCCGTTTGATGAAAACCTGCTCTATGTCGGCACCGATGACGGACTGATCCAGGTCACGCAGGATGGCGGCGCGAGCTGGCGGCGGATCGAAGTGGGTTCGCTCCCCGGCGTTCCCGATACCGCTTTTGTAAACGATATCCGCGCTGATCTTCACGATGTGAACACCGTTTATGTTGCGCTCGATAATCACAAATATGGCGACTACCAACCGTATCTGTTGAAGAGCACCAATCGCGGGGCCAGCTGGACCTCGATGACCGGCGATCTCCCTGATCGCCATCTTGTGTGGCGCATTGTACAGGATCATAAGGCACCGGGCCTGTTCTTCCTTGGCACCGAATTCGGCCTGTTCTTCACGGTCGATGCGGGCGCCAAATGGGTCAAACTGACGGGCAAGGCACCGACCATTTCGTTCCGTGATGTCACGATCCATCGGCGCGAAGACGACGTTGTCGCGGCAACCTTTGGCCGCGGTTTCTACATCGTCGATGACATCGCGCCCTTGCGCGAAGTGAGCGAGGCCAGCCTTGCGCAGGAGGCGATGCTGTTCCCGGGCCGAAACGCGCTGTGGTATATGGAACAGCACCCGCTGGCCTTTTCGCCGGGAGGGAGCCAGGGCGATGGCTATTTCCGCGCGCCCAACCCGCCCTTTGGCGCCAACTTCACCTATCATCTTGCCGACGATATCCAGTCGCTTAAGGAGCAGCGTCAGGAACGCGAAAAGCCAATCGCCAAGGCGGGCGGCGATAACCCCTTTCCCAGCTTTGCCTCGCTCACGCAGGAAATTCAGGAGGATGGGCCCAAGATCTGGCTGACGGTTCGCGATGCCGATGGCAATGTCGTGCGCCGCCTCTCAGGCCCGGCCAAGAAGGGTTTCCACCGCGTCAATTGGAACCTGCGCTATCCCTACACAGGCACAGCCAGTGCCACAGGCCGCAATGGTCGCGAGCCTTCGGGCTTTCTGGTCGCGCCGGGTAACTACACGGTCGACATGATTAAACGGGTGCGCGGTGTGACCACGCAGCTGGTGGCGCCCAAACCCTTCACGGTGGAACCGATGGGCAAAGGCGCGCTGGAACCGCAAAGCGATGTGCACGCCTTCTGGGCCGATATCACCGCGTTTGATCGCTCGGTCACCGCACTTTCGGCGACGCTGCGCGAGGCGCAGAACACGGTGAAGTTGCTCGGTACCGCCGTAGAACGGGCGCCGGGCGGCGACCCGACTGTGCTCGACAACCGGCTGACGGCAATCAAGAACGAGGCGAACGCGCTCGATGAATTGCTCAACGGCAATGCGGCGCGCAATGCGATCTTCGAACGCACGCAGCCCACGGTTCGCAGCCGTCTGGGCCGGGTGATGTTCGGGGTCAGCAGATCGACCTATGGGCCGACACAAACCCATCGCGAACAGCTCGCTTACGCCAAGGCGGATTACGCTGCGGTCAAATCGCGGGTCGAGGCGCTGGTTGAACAAACCATCCCAGCCTTCGAAGCTGAACTGATCGCGGCGGGCGCGCCGTGGGTTGCCGGTGGCCGGATACCCTGAAGACGCGGTGATGAACTGGAAGAAACTGTGGCGCCAGGTGCATTACTGGCTTTCGCTGGCGGTGTTCCTGCCTGCAGGCGTGATGTTCATCGCGGGCGGGTTCCTGATGCTCAAGAAGGAGATCGAGTGGATCCAGCCGGGCACTGAGCGCGGCGTGGTGGAAGCGCAAATGCCGAAGGCGAGCTTTGAGCAAATGCTTACCGCCGCGCGCGCCCACCCGGAAGCCGGGATTGCCGAGTGGTCCGACATCGACCGGATCGATCTGCGGGTCGACAAAGGTATTGCAAAACTGCGCGCCAATTCGGGTTGGGAGGTGCAAGTCGACACCAAAACCGCCGAGGTGCTCAAGGTCGCCTATCGCCGTTCCGACCTGATCGAGAGCCTGCACGATGGATCGTTCTTTTCCGATGCGGTGAAACTTTACCTGTTCCTGCCCACCGGCGTGTTGCTGGTGGTGATGTGGGGGACGGGGATTTATCTTTTCCTGCTGCCCCGCTTCACCAAAAGACGGCGCAAGGCAACGAAACCGCGCGCTGCGCAAAGCGTATAGTCTGAAACCAGAAGTCCGGAGACCTTACCATGCGCCTCGCTATCAGCGCGTTTGCCGCCACCATCGCCCTCACTGTCTCTCCGATCGCTGCTCAGGAGGCGGAGCAGGCCAAGCCCGTCGAAGATCAGATCGGTGCGGGCGGTCGTCCGGTGGGCGCAAACTGGTCGCGCAGTCCGGTTATCGCGCAAAACGGCATGGCGGCGACCGCGCACCCGCTGGCTACGCAAATCGCGCTGCAGATCCTGAAGGATGGCGGCAATGCGGTAGATGCGGCGATTGCTGCGAATGCGGCACTTGGCCTGATGGAGCCGACCGGCAATGGCATTGGCGGCGATCTGTTCGCGATCATCTACGATCCCAAGACCGATCAGCTCTACGGCATTAACGGCTCAGGCCGAAGCCCCTCGGGCCAATCCTATGATGCGTTCATGGAGAAGCTCGGCAATCGCAGCAGTATTCCCCCGGTCGGCGTGCTGCCGATCACCATCCCGGGTACTGTCGATGCGTGGTTCACGATGCATGAGCGGTTCGGTTCGAAATCGATGCGCGAGGTTCTCGCCCCGACGGTAAAATATGCGCGCGAAGGGCATCCGGTAGCGCCCGTTATCGCGATGTATCTTGGACGGGGCCTGCGAGCCTACAAGCGCCGGCTGGAAATGTTCGATTTTGAGTTCGACAATGCGCGCGCTACCTATTTCAAGGATGGCCGCGCGCCTGAAGCGGGCGAAATCTTCAAGAACCCCGATCTTGGCAACACGCTGGAGCGGATTGGCGAGAATGGCCGCGATGAGTTTTACGCTGGCGAGACGGCGAAGACCATGGTCGATTATCTTCAGCGCAATGGCTCGGCCTATACTCTGGAAGACTTTGCCAATCACCGCTCTGAATGGGTCGAACCCGCATGCGCGGCCTATCGCGACGGGTTTGAGCTGTGCGAACTGCCGCCCAATGGGCAAGGCTTCGCGGCGCTGCAAATGGTCAACATCCTGAAGAATGTGGACCTTCGCCAATGGGAGCGCGGCAGCCCGGAAGTGCTCCACTACATCACCGAAGCCAAGCGGCTCGCCTACGCTGATGTCGCGCGCTATTATGCTGATCCCGATTTTTCCACGCTTCCGGATGAATTGCTGTCAGAGGAATACGGCAAGACGCGTTTTGCTTTGATCGACCCCGAAAAGGCGACTGCGGTTTTCGAGCCTGGCGAGATCGAAGTCGCGCCCAAACTCGAAGGCGAAGGCGATACGACCTACCTCACGGTGGTTGATGGCGAGGGCATGATGGTCAGCCTGATCCAGTCCAATTATCGCGGCATGGGCGGCGGCATGGTTCCCGATGGTCTGGGCTTCATGTTTCAGGATCGCGGAGAGCTCTTCAGCCTCGATCCTGATCACCCCAACGCTTATGCGGCGAACAAGCGACCGTTCCACACCATCATACCTGCTTTCGTAAGGAAGGATGGCAAGCCGTTCATGACACTCGGCCTGATGGGCGGCGGGATGCAGCCGCAGGGCCACGTCCAGGTGCTGATCAACATAGCCGACTATGGCATGAACATTCAGGAAGCGGGCGATGCAGCGCGGTTGAACCATGATGGTGGCCAGCAGTCTACCGAGGGCGTGGACGGCCCGTTTGCGGATTTGCTCGGCACGCTCAATGTCGAGCCCGGCATCCCGGTGGCGACTGTCGAGATGCTGCGCCAAATGGGCCACAATGTCCGCGTCGTCTCCAACGGAGTGATGTTCGGCGGCTATCAGGCGATCGCGCGCGACCCGGATACCGGTGTCCTGACCGGGGCGACCGAGATGCGCAAGGACGGCCAGGCAAGCGGATTTTAATCCGCTCGCTTGACCAATCAGTTCGCGCCCGGCACCCGGCCCTTTGATGAGGGGATAGCGATGACGGGCTGGCAATTTTGGATTGATCGCGGGGGGACCTTCACCGATGTCGTCGCGCGCGCCGCTGATGGATCGCTTGAGACGCGCAAATATCTCTCGCACAATCCTGAACACTACGCCGATGCCGCCGTTAACGCGATCCGTTCGATCCTGGAGTTGAGCGAGCGCGATCCGATCCCTGAGGGCGCTATCGACGTGGTCAAGATGGGCACCACGGTCGCCACCAATGCGCTGCTTGAGCGGGCGGGCGAGCCGACCTTGCTGGCGATCACTCAAGGGCTTGGCGATGTGCTTGAGATCGGCCACCAGGCGCGGCCTGATACCTTCTCGCTCAACATTCAAAAGCCGGCAATGCTGTATGGCGAGGCGGTCGAGATCGCAGAGCGCGTGCGCGCCGATGGCACGGTGGAGCGCGCGCTCGATGTGGATAGCGCCCGCAAGGTCCTGGAAGAAGGCTTTGCCGAGGGGTTTCGCGCGCTCGCGATCACCTTGATGCACGCGTACAAATATCCTGAGCACGAGCGCGAGCTGGCACGGATCGCGCGTGAGATCGGCTACACTCAGGTCTCAGCCAGCCACGAAGTCTCGCCGCTCAGCAAGATCGTGCCGCGCGGGCAGACCAGCGTGGTGGATGCCTATCTCACCCCGATCCTGCGCCGCTATGTCGAGCAGGTCGAAGCGGGTCTGGCGAGCAACAAAAACGCAGCGGGTCTGGGGACAAGCGGGCAGAGCCAATTGCTGTTCATGCAAAGCTCGGGCGGGCTGACCGAGGCGAGCCGGTTCCGCGGGCGCGATGCGATCCTTTCAGGTCCGGCGGGCGGGATTGTCGGCTGCGTTGCCACGGCCAAGGCGGCGGGCTTTGACAAGGTCATCGGCTTTGACATGGGCGGCACTTCGACCGATGTTTCGCATTATGCTGGCAGCCTTGAAAAGGCCTATGAAACCGAAGTCGCCGGCGCACCGATGCGTGTCCCGATGCTGGCGATACACACGGTTGCGGCGGGCGGCGGGTCGGTGCTCAGCTTTGAGGGCGGACGGCTGCGCGTTGGCCCCAAGAGCGCTGGTGCGGATCCGGGCCCTGCCTGTTATCGCCGCGGCGGTCCGCTTGCGGTGACCGATATCAACGTGGCGCTGGGGCGGCTCGATCCGCGCTACTTCCCCGCGATCTTTGGACCCGATCAAAATCAGCCGCTCGACCGATCTGTTGCGCATGCAGGGTTTACCGCATTGGCCGAGCAGATCGGTGATGGCCGCAGCGCTGAGGCAGTGGCCGAGGGCTTTCTCGAGATTGCGGTCGAGCACATGGCACAGGCGATCAAACAGGTCAGCCTCGCGCGCGGTTATGATCTGGCGGGCTATGTCCTCAATTGTTTTGGCGGGGCAGGTGGCCAGCACGCCTGTCTGGTCGCGCAAAGGCTAGGTATCGGGCGCATTCTGCTCCACCCGATGGCGGGCGTGCTGTCTGCCTATGGCATGGGGTTGGCGCGGCTGAGCACTGAGCGGCAGAAGGTGATCGAGCGCGCGCTTGAAGAGGCGCTGGAGCCGCATCTGGAGGCTGAGACCCAAAGGCTGAAGGCGCTGTGCGAGGCCGACCTTACCGAACAGGGCGCCGGTGCGGAGGCGATCACGTATACGGCCAGCGCGCTGCTGCGGTACCGCGGGACTGATACGGTGATTACGGTCTCCCTGGCCTCTGGCGAGGCGATGCGGCGCGCTTTCGAGGACCAACATCAGCGCCAGTACGGTTTTGTCGCGGATAAGCCCGTCGTGTTCGACACGCTGATCCTAGAAGCTTCGACCGGGGGCGCTGAGGCGGATGCTAAGGCAGGCAAGGAGCGCGCGCCCGAGCCAGACGCTCCGCCAGAGCCGATCGCGACAACGCGGGTCTATTCGGGTGGCGAATGGCGCGAGGCGCCTGTCTTTGCGCGCGCTGATCTTGGCCGCGGCTCCTCAATCTCAGGCCCAGCGATCATCACCGAACCCACCGGCACCATCGTGATCGAGCCCGGCTGGCGCGGCGCGATCAACGCCCAGGGAGACCTGATCCTTACTGCGCACCGCCACACCTCCACTCGCACGATCGATCCATCGGTGCCCGACCCGGTCACGCTGGAATTGTTCAACAATCGCTTCATGTCGATCGCGCAACAAATGGGGATCATCCTGCAATCGACCGCGCAATCGGTGAACGTCAAGGAGCGGCTCGATTTCTCCTGCGCGATCTTTGATGCCGATGGCAACCTCGTCGCCAATGCGCCGCACGTGCCGGTGCATCTTGGGTCAATGGATGAGAGCGTGAAGTCGATCCTCGCGAGCGGTCAGCCGATCCTTCCCGGCGATGCGTTCGTTCAGAACAATCCGCACAAGGGTGGCTCTCACCTGCCCGATGTCACTGTCGTCTCGCCAGTGTTCGACGATGCGGGCGAGACGGTGCTGTTCTTCCTCGCGAGCCGCGCGCATCATGAGGATGTGGGTGGCCTCTCGCCCGGTTCGATGAGCGCGCGCGCACGCACGATCCACGAAGAGGGCGTGGTGCTCGACAATCTCAAGCTGGTCGATAACGGCGTGTTCCAGACCCGGCGGATCGAAGAGGCGCTGTCCGCAGGCCCCTATCCTGCGCGCAATATCGCTCAGAACATCGCCGATCTGATGGCTCAGGTCGCCGCCAATTCTGCCGGTGCGAGCGGCTTGCGCGCTTTGGTGGCAGAGTATGGGCTGAGCGTCGTGCAGGCCTATATGGGCTATATCCAGGACAATGCCGAAGAGGCGGTGCGGTGCGCGCTGGTGGGGCTGGAGGACGGGTCTTTCACGCTCGAAGTCGATGCGGGGGCTGTGGTCGCCGTCGCAGTGGCGATTGACCGGGAGAAGCGCACAGCGCGGATCGATTTTACTGGGACCAGCGCGCAGCAGGACAGCGCCTTTAACGCGCCCGCCGCCATCACCCGCGCCGCTGTGCTCTATGTGCTGCGCTGTCTGGTTGCTGACGCGATCCCTTTGAATGCAGGCTGCCTGCGCCCGGTCGAGATCGTCGTGCCCGAAGGCTCAATGCTCAATCCGCGCTATCCGGCGGCCGTCGTGGCCGGCAATGTCGAGACCAGCCAGGCGGTGACAGACGCACTCTTTGCAGCCTTCGGGCGATTGGGGACAGCGCAAGGGACGATGAACAACCTCACCTTTGGCAATGCACGCGTGCAATATTACGAGACGATCTGCTCGGGCGCGCCCGCAGGGTCCCGCCCAGATGGAGAGGGTTTCGATGGCGCAAGCGCGGTCCATACGCATATGACCAACACCAGAATGACCGATCCCGAAGTGCTCGAAGCGCGCTTTCCCGTGGTGCTTGAGGCTTTCACGATCGATCGCGGATCGGGCGGGCGCGGGCGCTGGTGCGCAGGCGATGGCGTGACGCGGCGCGTGCGCTTTCTGGAAGCGATGGCGTGCTCGATCCTGTCGGACCGCCGCCTCGTGCGCGCGCCGGGTCTGAAGGGAGGCGAGCCGGGGCGGCTGGGCAAGAACACAATTGTGCGCAATGGCGGCGGGATTGAGGATCTGGGCAGCTCGGGAGAGGCTGAGGTTGCGTCCGGCGATGCGGTTGTCATCCGGACCCCTACAGGAGGCGGCTTTGGCCCTTATGTCGAGCGCCCAGAGCAAGGAACAGCCAAGGAAAACGGCGCATGATCGCCCGACTGCGCGCTCTAGGGCCCGGCGCGATGGTCACAGCGGCTTTTATCGGTCCCGGCACGGTGACAGCATGCACTTTGGCAGGCGCCACCTATGGCTATGCCTTGCTGTGGGCGCTGCTGTTTGCAACCCTTGCGACCATCGCCTTACAGGAGATGTCGGCGCGGCTTGGCCTGGTCACCGGCAAGGGGCTGGGAGCCAATCTCGCCGAGTTGTTCGACACCTCTATCATTCGCTGGCCGCTGATCGCGCTCGTCGGCATTGCTCTTTACGCCGGGAACGCCGCCTATGAAGCGGGCAATCTTTCGGGCGCGGCGCTGGGTATGGCAGCGATTGCAGGAAAGGAGGAGGAGGGCGTCTTTGCCGCCTCGGTTCTCGGGATTGCTGCGCTGGCGGCAGGCTTATTGCTGACGGGGCGTTATAAGTTGATCGAGCGGGTTCTTGTCGCATTGGTCGCGACGATGACGCTGGCCTTTGCAGCGACCTTTGCGATCACGCGCCCGGACCTCGCCGCGCTCTTTGCGGGAGCG
>JBCBKF010000065.1:0-10217 GCA_038522255.1 Pseudomonadota bacterium | reverse complement strand
CTCTGGCTGGCTGCGGCGCTGACGAAATCGTCTCGCCTGGTACTTCGGGTGATATCATCATCAACAATCCGACTCCGCTCAAGTCCGCGCCAGCTATTGCAATCGAATTGTCGTATTTGTCATACTAAAGACATACTAATGAATCTGCTCTATGTCCGAATTCTGTCATACGGCGTGCCTAGGGCCACGATTGCGCATCGAAAAACGCGCTTCTTGATTCTCGGTTTTTGAGGGGACCGCACGCTGTGAAAAATATTCAACGCACTCTCGTTCTGGGTTGCAGCCTTGTTGCTCTGGCTGGCTGCGGCGCTGACGAAATCGTCTCGCCTGGTACTTCGGGTGATATCATCATCAACAATCCGACTCCGTCGCCGACACCCACGCCGACCCCGACGCCGACTTCGTCGCTCGTCACCCCGGCAACGTCGTGCCCGAACATCGCATCGACTGGCGGTCTTACCGATATCGGCACGATTACGGGTCCGACCGGCACCTATCTCGCGTGCCAGCTGCCGCAGTTGTTCGATACCGACGACGCGCTTCCCTTCGTCCCCGGCCTGCTCTACGCCTTTAGCGGTCGTGTCGACGTTGGCACCGACCAAGGCTTCGCGAGCACCGGCACCGACGTTACGCTGACGATCGACCCCGGCGTAATTCTTTACGCTGCCTCGGGTCAGGCATTCTTCAACGTCAATCGCGGCAACCAGCTTAACGCTGTTGGCTCGACGGCATCGCCGATCATCTTCACCAGCCGTGACAATGTCACTGGCCTTGCTGATGACGAATCGGACAACCAGTGGGGCGGTGTGACGCTCCTCGGCCGCGCGCCGGTTTCCGACTGCGGCAACTCGGCCACGGGTGTTCTGCCGGCCGGTCAGGATTGTGAGCAGCTGCTCGAAGGTATTGCCGAAAACATCCCATTCGGCGGTAACGATCCCGATGACAGTTCGGGCACTCTTCGCAACGTCCAGATCCGTTTCTCGGGCTTCACCTTTGCATCAGGAAGCGAGCTTCAATCGCTTACCGCTGGCGGTATCGGTGGCGACACCGTGCTGGAGAACATTCAGTCGTTCAACAGCGGTGACGATGGCCTCGAATTCTTCGGCGGCGTCGTGAACATCGACACCACTGCGATCCTTGGCGCGGGCGATGACTCGCTCGACGTTGACACCGGCTCGCAGGCCAGTGTTCAAAACCTCCTCATTGCTCAGCGTGTCACCAGCGAAGTCGATGTTGGCGACACCATCATCGAGCTGGACAGCCCGTCGAACGACTTCACCACCACGGTGACACCGCAGACGGTTCTGAACGTGTCGAACTTCACCTTCATCCAGAACTCGGGCACCGACGAAGTGGTCAACCTTCGCGGTGGGGCCCAGCTTAACCTCGTCAATGGTGTGATCCAGGCGAACGGTGCTGAATGCTTTGCTTTCAACGAGCAGGTTTCGATTGATGCGGGCTCGACCTTCAACTCGATCGTAGCTGAGTGCCCGGCTCCGGTCGCGACACTTGACGGTGACACCACGCCGAACCAGGCCGATGCCCAGGCGGTTGTTGATGCTGGCATGAACAATACGTTCGACGCCACGATCACCTTCACCAACGGCATCTTCTTCGATGCGAGCGGTACCACGCCGACCGATCCGACCACGCTCTCGAGCTTCTTCAGCGATCTCGGCTTCGTTGGTGCGGTCAATGCGGCTGACGATACCCGTTACCAGGGTTGGACCTGCGACAGCGCGACCATCGACTTTGGCTCGGGCAACGATTGTGACTCGCTTCCGATCCGTCAGGGCGAGGGCTGATCGCAGCCGGTTAAATAGGAAAGGCGCCGTGAAACCGTCACGGCGCCTTTCTATTCTTTACGGGGTCCGGCGGCCTCGCGATTTTCAGACCTAAAATGAGGGGGTCTAGCATTATGTCGACCGGCACGCGCCTGGCAGGGCTGCTGCTTCTCACCAGTTCACTCACCTTCCCGTCCCTCGCTTATGCTCAAGAACAAGAGCCTGATCCGAGCGAAACGGAGAGTGATCCGCTAACCAGCGAAGTCGGAGGTCTTGAAGAGGATCAAGACGAATTCGACGATCTTGACGTCTCGGTCCCTGGAGGCAGTATTATTGTCACCGGGCGGCGCAGGCGCGACCCGGTCCGGGCCTCGGGCCAAGTTCTGAATGTTCTCAGCTCCGAAGACATCGCGCGTACTGGCGAAGGCGACATCGCCGGGGCGCTCTCGCGGGTTACGGGCCTTAGCGTCGTTGGCGACGGGCGTGTCTTCGTTCGCGGCCTGGGCGATCGCTACTCGCTCACGCTCTTGAACGGCCTGCCGCTGCCAAGTCCGGAACCGCTCAGCCGCGTTGTTCCGCTCGACATTTTCCCGACCAGCGTGATCTCTTCGTCGCTGGTCCAGAAAACCTATTCGGCCAACTACACAGGCGAATTCGGTGGCGGTGTCATCAACCTGACCACGCAGGCCATCCCCACCGAAAACTTTCTCAAAGTCTCGGTCAGTGCCAGCGGCGACACCGAAACCACGTTTGAGAATGGGCTCACCTATTTCGGGTCCGACCTTGATGTGCTGGGCTTCGACAACGGCAACCGCGATGTTCCTTCGAACGTCCAGGCACTGTTCGACAGCGGCCTGAACGCGGCTTCCTTGCCGGTATCGCTTAACCCGTCGACATCCGGCCAATTGACGCAGGAGGGGATCGCTGCGCAGCTTTTCCCGACCAACCTTGTTACCCTTCAGCGCCAGGACCAACTGCCAGCGAATTTCTCTGGCGATATCTCGGCCGGTCTTACCTTCGAAGTGGGCGATGGCACCTATCTTGGCATCATCGCGTCGGCCGGTATCAACAATGAGTGGCGCAATCGCAGCGTGCAAACGCAGGCTGCCAGTCTCGACAACCTGTCTGCGGTGACAGAAGACTTCACCAATTTCATCACCGACAACAGCGTGCTGGTGAACGGTCTGTTGAGCTTCGGTCTCGATTTTGGCGAAAATACCATTCGCTGGACAAACCTCTACATTCGAGACTCTCTTAAGACCGCGCGTCTGGCTGAAGGTAACAACGTAAACCTGGGTAACAACGCCGATATCCTGATCCAGCGTACCGCCTGGTTTGAACGCCAGCTGATCGACAGCCAGCTCGTTGGTGAATTCGAGTTTGGTGACGGCAATTTCGAGCTGGACACCCGTCTGGGTTACGCTCGCACCGACCGTGAGGCACCGTTCAACTCTGAAATCATCTACGCGCGTTCGAACGAAACGAACTCGACCCAGCCGCCTGACAGCCAGTTGAACACGCTGGGCTCAAACTTTGTGGCCTATTTCGACGGCAACAACGACTTTGACGGCAGCAATGTCACGTTCGACGATCTGCAGGAAGAGAACTACGCAGCGGGCATCGACCTTCAATACAAGGGTATCGAGAATTTCGATGTCACGGTAGGCTATGCCTATTCCGACACTGATCGTCGCGCATCGAGCCGTCAGTTCCAGCCTCTGATCTCGCCGGACAACAGCGAGGAATTCGAAGCCGACAATGTCGACTTTGCACCAGCGCTGCTGGGTCTTCAGCGGCCGGGCGATATCATCAATGGTGCAACCATTGCCGGCTTTAACGTGGCGGTGCGTGATCCGAACCTGTTCCCGGTCTTCGACGCTGCGCTTGAAGTGCACGCCGGATACATCCAGGGTCGCTGGTTCCCGGTTGACACGATCACAGTCGAAGCCGGTGTGCGCTACGAGACGGCTGACCAGTCGGTTGTTGCCGATCCGACCTTCGAACTGGGAGCAAATATCACGCCGCCGGTTACCGATCTTAACAACGACTACCTCCTTCCCGGTGCAACCATCACCTGGGAACCGATCGATGACCTTCAACTTCGCGTAGCTGCATCACGTACGATTGCACGTCCACAGTTCCGCGAGTTGATCGAACAGATCTACTTCGACCCAGAATCCAACCGTCTCTTCACCGGTAACAGCGCGCTGACGGACAGTGAGTTGACCAATTTTGAAGCGCGGGCGGAGTACTACTTTGGTGGACGCGATCGGATCAGCGTCGCTGGCTTCTACAAAGACATTGATCAGCCAATCGAGCCGATCGTTGTCGCTGTTGCGGGTGCAGATCTGAACACGACCTTCGCAAACGCACCGGCGGCAACTTTGTTCGGCGGTGAGATCGAGTTCGTATACGGTTTCGATCTGGATTCTCTGGGCGGCAGTTTCTTCGAGACGAAGGAGCTTTTGCTGATCGCCAACTACACCTACACCGACTCGCAGCTTGATGTACCGCAGGATCCAGATGTGCTGGTCACGACCCCGCAATTCGGTGAGGTCTCGGCCTTCACGGTTTTCCAGGATGGCGCGCCGCTGGTCGGCCAGTCAGACCATGTCGCAAACGTCCAGATCGGCATCGAGGATTACGAGAAGGTCCAACAGGCCTTTATCCTCTTGAACTATGCAAGCGAGCGTGTGACCACTCGCGGTTTCTTCAACCCGGATATCGTCGAAGATCCAGGCCTGCGTGTCGACTTCGTCGCGCGCTCGGCCTTCGATCTTGGCGTGCCGATGGAGCTGTCTTTCGAGGTTCGCAACATTTTTGGCCGCGACAACTTCGAATTCCAGGAAGACGAAACCGGTCGGATTGAAATCAACACCTTCGAGGTGGGCACGATCTTCTCGCTCGGACTGTCGGCCGAGTTCTAAGACCAGTCGGGCCACCTAAATGCCAAACCAAAGGGCCGCTCCAACCAATGGAGCGGCCCTTTTTGTATCCGACTTGCCCAATTGCGTCGCTCAGGCACGCTTGTGTAGGTCCGAAAACGTCAATTGAGATCGAAGACGTAGCCCATTGAACGCACTGTGCGCAGCGGATTGCCGCCCCCGGCCGCCTTGATCGCGCGTCGCAGGCGCCCCACCCAGACATCGACCGTTCGTTCATCGATCGGCGGCTCGCGCTTGCCAAGGCCGTTGATCAGATCATCCCGGCTGAGCACGCGGTTGGGGTTTTCCGCAAAGAAGCGCAGCAAGCGAAATTCGTTAGGCCGAAGCGCGATTGGCTCACCGCGCCAGCGCGCCTGCAAGGCTGCCATATCAATCGATAGCGGGCCGCGGTCAAAACGGCTTGTCACATGACGCTCGCCCCCGCGTGACTGCAAGGCCAGCACCCGATCAAGCACAGCGTTGCGGTCCATCGGCCCCACGACATAATCGTCCGCGCCTGCGCGCAAGGCCCGCCGCCGATCCTCGGCATCGTCCTCTTCGAGCACCATGGTCACATGCGCTTCACTCGTACGCGGATCAGCGCGCAGGCGGCGGCACATTTCGAGCCCGGCCAGATCATCCATTACCCAATCGACAAACGCCCACATCGGCCCTTCAACCAGGCGGCGCGGCCCATCGCTGCTCAACCGGTCGAATACGAACCGACGCTGATCGTGCACGAATTCGTCGAGCGTCTCGCCCAACTCATTGGTCAGGAAGATGTTGATGACATCCATGCGCGCCCCGCAGCATTGACCTGTGCGCAGCGGCCTTTCGACCGGTCGCGCAAGCCAAATGCCGCAGCCTTGTGACGCGTTCGTGACGAGCGCGACGTTTGCATGGATGCGCGTCAAAGTGGCGGCAATGCCGGCCCAGACCCATTCCCGTCTCTTGTCTAGAAGAGCCGACTATTCTAGCATCGTCAGTGTGTTAGGTTACGGAGATAAACTGTGCTCGCCAAAACACTCGCCGCGACAGCTCTTGTTGCGATGCTCCAATCATCCAGTGGGCTCTACGCCGCTCATGACGCGCGCGAGGGATGGTGGCGAATTAAGGACGATCCGCAGGACACCGTGCGTTATGCGCAGACGGGAATCGCGAAGGAAGATGGGCGGCGAACCATCTTTTTCTACAGTTCACCCGGGCGGTCCTACCGAGCGTGGAAAAACGATATGGCCGATAACCGCATTGACGGTCCGCTCAATCTTGAAGTCTACTGTCGGCAAACCCAGGGCCCCGAATATCAATGCTATGCCCGCACTGTGTTGGGCGAGAATAACTGTTCGGGCCGCTGGTACAAGGACAACCGCATCCTCGCATCGGTCCGTGGTACCGGGTCACAGCGGCAATTGGTCATGGAAGATCTGAGCCCAGCATGCAAACTGAGGCGGACCAACCTGTTCACCTGCGCGACCATTCGATGCGAGCAGTACGATCCGCGCCAGACGATTATCTACTCCGACCAGTTTCCTTGACATCTCCTCACTCCAACGGTCATTCCGGTTCCGCTCTCAAGGGGCCGAGAAAAAGCTGACGAACAGTGGCGCTTTTCTATGCGCCGCCGATGACCGAAACCTGATCCATCGGGGGCATTGCCATTGCCAATCCGGTGGGGAATTTGGGCCGATAGGGCGCTTCCAAAGCCGCCACTTCAGCATCGCTCAACACCACATTTAAAGCCGCCACCGCGTCAGTGATATGATGCGCCTTGGTTGCTCCGATAATCGGAGCGGTCACCGCATCTCTCGTGAAATGCCAGGCCAGCGCCAAACTCGCCATCGGCTCCCCGCGCTGCGCCGCCAGATCTGTCAGAGCGGTGATGATAGCCGCATCGGCCGCATCGCCTTCCTGGTAGAGCGATTTGCCCACGCCATCAGTGTCAGAGCGCACGGTGCCCTCCCCCAAAGGCCGCGCCAGCCGACCGCGCGCAAGCGGGCTCCAGGGGATAACGCCCACGCCTTCATCCTCGCAAAGGGGTAGCATTTCACGCTCCTCCTCGCGGTAGAGCAGGTTCAACTGGTTCTGCATCGAAACAAACGGCGTCCAGCCATTCGCGCGCGCGGTCTCCTGCGCCTTGGCGAGCTGCCAAGCATACATTGAGGACGCGCCGATATAGAGCGCTTTGCCCGCTTTTACGATGTCGTGCAGCGCCTCCATCGTTTCCTCGATCGGCGTGTCGGGGTCCCAGCGGTGTATCTGGAACAGGTCGACATAATCCATGCCCAGCCGCGCAAGGCTGTCGTCGATCGCCTGCATCAGGGCTTTGCGCGACAGGCCGCCTGTATTGGGAGCACTGCGCCAGGGGATGAAGGCCTTGGTGGCCACCACGATCTCATCCCGGCGCGCCATTTCCTTCAAGAGCTTGCCGGTGATCTCCTCCGACGTGCCGCCAGAATAGCCATTGGCCGTGTCGAAGAAGTTGATCCCAGCTTCCAGCGCGGCGCGGAAGAACGGTCGGCTCTCCTCCTCACCAAGCAGCCAGTCGCCATGCCAGCCCTTGGTTTTATCGCCATAGGACATGCAGCCCAGGCACAATCGCGAGACGGAGAGACCGGTTGGCCCCAGGCGGGTGAATTGCATCAGTTCAATCTCCTTGGTTCATCGCAGCTGGAGCGCGGCAAAGCGCTTGTAAAGTCGGCAATGCTCGCAAACGACGGGTTGGATCCTCCATCGGCAATGTCAATCATGCCAGGCGGACCTGGCGCGTTCTGCAACCTGACGGGTGAGGGCGAGATCGCATTAGCCTGACAGCGCCCTAAGGCGCAGACCGTCGCAAAATCGAGGACTGGAACCTATTAGCCCCCCGAAGCATTGCTAGCGCAGTGGTTATCGACTAGCCGTTGTCGCCGTCAAACCCTTTGAGCCTGCGGCTTAACTCTCAACTCACTTTCGGGAATTCATATGGTTCAGGACCGCTCACTTGCGGCCACTTTTCGCCGCGATTGGCTCGCGCAGCCGCGCGCCGATATCCTCGCAGGGATAGTGGTTGCGCTTGCTCTTATTCCCGAAGCGATCGGCTTTTCGTTGATCGCCGGGGTGGACCCCAGTGTCGGTCTTTATGCAAGCGTGGCGATCGCGATGGTTATCGCTCTGGTTGGCGGGCGACCTGGCATGATCTCGGCAGCGACAGCGGCTGTTGCGGTTGTCGTGGTGCCACTGGTGCGCGATCACGGGGTCGAGTATCTATTTGCCGCGACAATCCTGATGGGATTGATCCAGGGCATCGCTGCGGTCCTGCGGCTTAATCTGCTGATGCAGTTCGTATCGCGCAGCGTGATCACAGGCTTTGTCAACGCGCTGGCTATACTGATCTTTGTCGCACAACTTCCGCAATTGCTTCCGGGCAACGAAGGCGTGGGACTTTGGACATGGGTTTTGGTCCTCGCAGGTCTTGCGATCATATATCTTTTCCCGCGCGTCACGACGGCGGTGCCCAGCCCGCTGGTGGCGATTATCGCTCTTACTGCAGCAGCGGTCTATTGGGGTCTGCCGATCAACACTGTCGCTGGCGAAGGAAAGCTACCCGAAGGCCTCCCCAGCTTTGCGCTGCCCAATGTGCCACTGACGCTTGAGACGCTTGAGATCATCCTGCCCTACTCTTTGACCATGGCGGCGGTCGGCTTGCTGGAAAGCATGCTCACCGCGCAAATCGTGGACGATATGACGCACACCGAAAGTGACAAGCGCCGCGAATGCGCTGGCCAGGGGGGCTCCAATATTGTCGCGGCCTGCTTTGGCGGCATGGGCGGGTGCGCGATGATCGGGCAGTCGGTCATAAACGTGGCGAGCGGTGGACGCGGGCGTCTTTCGACGTTCACAGCCGGCGCGTTTCTCCTGTTCCTTTTATCTGTGCTTGGGCCCTATGTGGGCCAGGTGCCGATGCCCGCGCTGGTGGCGGTGATGATCATGGTTTCGATCAGCACGTTCAGCTGGAACTCCATCCCCAACCTGCGCAAGCATCCAGCATCCTCTTCCATCGTCATGATTGCGACCGTCGTCGTGACCGTCTGGACGGCAGATCTTGCTCTGGGCGTGCTGGTCGGAGTGCTGGCGTCAGGCATCTTCTTTGCCAACAAGGTGCGAAATCTTTTCACGGTCGAACGTGTGCGGCGCCCGCACTCGGCGGTGTATCATGTCCAGGGGGAAATCTTCTTTGCCAGCGCGGAAAAGTTCCAGCGTATGCTGGGGCCCGAAAGCCTCGAAGATGATCCCGCCCATCATGTCGTGATTGATGTGTCGACTGCCCATTTCTGGGATCTTTCCGCAATCGGTGCGCTTGAAAAGGCGGTCGATCGCATGCGACGCAACGGTCGGCATGTCCGGGTGGTCGGCCTCAACGCAGCCAGCGCGGACTTGTTCGACAGGTTCGCACTGGAGGACCGGACCGGTTTTGAGACAGGCTTGGCACCCCACTAGTTCTTCATTGAACCATGTCCCGGACAAACGGCGACGATTGCATAGGGTCGTAAGCGGAATGGCGACCATGCACGCCGATGAGTGAGAGCAGCCATCTCCACTCCTGCGAAACCTCATTGTGCCGGGGGTGTTTTGCCTTGTTTGGCTGCCGCTTCCCTCGCTTCGCGCTCAAGCCGCTCGGCTCGCGTTCTCTTCAGTTCCTTATCGGTCTTCCACACTTGCCAACCGGCAAAGCCGATGGCGATCCCGTAGAAAAAGACGATCTCGATCCAGCCAAACATAGACGGCTCCTCGCTTCCTCGCCGGCTATCCGGCCTCTTTTGCGTCTTGCGCGCGGGCGAAGGCCATGATCGCGTCGTGGACCCGCTCAGGCGCTTCTTCGTGCGCAAGATGGCCCAGACCAGCGAGTGTGTCGAGCTGCGCGGTCGGCAGCCAGCCTTCCACTTCCTCTGCCCATTGAAGCGGGATCGCCTCGTCCTTGTCGGTGTGTATGAGGTGCACGCGGTTTGTGATCTCGTTCATCCGGGTGCGCAAGGTCGGAAGGTCCCAATTGGCCATCATCGCCAGCGCGCCCCTCGTATGGCGCGGATTGGCAAGCAGGGTCTCGTAGCGCGCCAGAGACTCTGCATCGAGACGTGATCCGGTTGAGCGGAACAAGAAGCGTTCTGCCTCGCCGTTGAAGGTCGCCATCTTGGAAAAAATGCGCGGGACGAATGGGTTAACAAACAACAGCTTCGCGATCGCCGGGAAAATCTGCGCGGCGGGGCCGGGAAAGGGCCGTAGCGCGGAATTGAGCCCCACAATCGGCCCGCGATATCCATGATCGAGCGCAAGTTGCAGCGCCAGCGCCGCACCGGCAGAGTGCCCGATGACGACATCCGGCGTGATCCCGAGCGCTGTGTTGAGCCGGGCGATTTCCTGCGCCATGCGCGGCAGGCTCATCGCATCGGGCGGGTGGCCAGTGGTGAAAGCGTGGCGGGGCTGATGCCGATGCTGGCCGAGGACTACCACGTCACCGCAATGGACCTGCCCC
>JBCBKF010000064.1:0-10376 GCA_038522255.1 Pseudomonadota bacterium | reverse complement strand
CACGGCGGTGACAGTGGCGCAGCGCGCCGACTGTGGTGGTGCTCGCGCGGTCTACCCCCTTGACCAGCTCGACATTGTTCTTCTTGACCAGATCGAGCGCCAGATAACCCTGCACGCTCACCGCCATTTGCGTGAGCAGATCCTGCGTGCGCTGGCGCACATAGAACAGCGCGCTTTCCCGCAAGGCCTTGGCCTTTTCGGGATCGCTCGCCTCCAGCTCGTTCGCCTTGGCCTCCAGCCGCGCATCGAGGGCCTTGGCGATGTGGATCATCTGTTCAAGCTCGCCCATCGCTTCCCACAGTTTGGCGCGTTCCTGATCGATTGCGGCATTGTCGAGCACCAGCTCTTTCTTGCCGCCCTCCAGGCTCTTGAGGATCTCCTGAATGTGCCCTTGCGAACTGGTGTAGCTGTCGAAATAGTTCTGGAGCTTGCTGCCGAACGGGATGATGCCAAACAGCTTGCGCGGCTCCAGCAGCTTGCCCTTGCGCCCCGGGTCAAGCTCTTCGACCGTGCGGCGCAGTTCAGCCAGATCGCGGCCTACGCTGCTGTCGGAATCCATCGCGCGCACCGGGCGATCGAGGAAGCGGTTCGAATGGCCGGCGGCGGCGCGGATCTGTTCCTGGCCCATCCGCGTGATCTGATCGACCTTTTCACCAAAGGCGGGGGAGTTGGCGTCCACTGACACCAGTTCGTTGACGAAACCGTCGACCTTGATGTCTAGCTTTGACTTTTGCTCCTCGCTCACCGGGACAAGGCCAGAGGCCTGTTCGGGCGCGACGACGGGCACCGGTTCGGGCGGGCTCAATTCAAACGCCGCGGCCTCCTTGGTCGCGGTGGCGATGTTGGTAGCGGCCTGATCTTGCGTGCTCATGATGGCTCATCTGCTCCCTTTGGCAACCGACGTCACATGGGAACCCGGTTGCGATATTCATCAACTGTATTAGGTGTCTATGACACGAGTTTCAAGAATGCCCGATAGCGCGCCCGCCGTCCACGATAATGCGTTGATCGATGGCGCGGTGCGGGCAACCCTCGCACTATCGCGCTTTCACTTCCACAAGGATGGCGGTATCTGCCAAACCGAAGGAGGGGCCCAAGCGGTGCCAGAATTGAACGATGACGGCAGCGTGAAAGAGCGCGGCGCCAAAATAGCCGACGCGACAGCGGGCGCAGTGCTGCCGCGCCGGACGCCGTTTGCGCGGATCGTGTTCAGCCTTCGGCGGTACTGGATGCAGGACGTCGTCGGCACGGTCAATCAGGCCGAAGTGATCGAGAAGCGGCGGGCAGAATGTTCTCTTTCGGAGCGCTATTTGTTCATGACCGCGATGAGCGGCGGGATCGCCGTGCTGGGCTTGCTGCTGTCTTCGCCGGCGGTGGTGATTGGCGCGATGCTCCTGTCGCCTCTCATGGACCCGATCATGGGTCTGGGATTTGCGCTGGCGATTGGAGACTATCACTGGCTGCGCCAATCGGCCCGCAGCCTTGCCTGGGGCAGCTTGATGGCCGTGGGGCTGACTGCGGCGCTGGTCTATCTCTCGCCGATCCAGACGATCACACAGGAGATCGCTGCGCGTACGGAGCCCAATCTGTTTGACTTGTTTGTGGCATTGTTCTCCGCGCTGGCAGGCGCTTACGCGATGATCAGGGGACGCGACGGGACGATTGTGGGCGTGGCGATCGCCACCGCCTTGATGCCGCCGCTGGCGGTGGTGGGCTTTGGGCTTGCGACTTGGAACTGGACTGTCTTTTCAGGCGCGCTTTTGCTGTATGTCACCAATCTGATCACGATTGCGCTCACCGCCTGGGCGATGGCGCGGCTTTACGGGTTTCGCACCAGCCTGAGCTTGCGCCAATCCGCCTTTCAGAACTTTGCCGTTTTCGGAGTGTTCATCGCGCTCGCCGTGCCGCTCGGGTTTTCTCTCCAGCAGATCGCCTTTCAGACCAATTCGCAGCGGATTGTTCGAGAGGAAATCGAAGAGAAATTTCCGCAAGATGCGATCCTCGATCAGCTGAGTATCGATTTCCAAGCAGGGCCTTTGACGATTGTCGCAAAGATGCTCACTCCGGTTGATGAGCCGGAAGCCGAGGCTGATATTGAGCGGGCGCTTTCGACGCGGCTGGATTTGCCGGTCGAATTGACGCTGACCCAACTCAAGGTCGACACCAGCGCCGCCGCCGCTCAGCGCGCACAGCTATCCACGACGCGCGCGCAGGAGGAAGCCGCTGCGCTCGCCCGCGCGCAGGATCTTGCACAGCGACTGTCGCTCGTTGCCGGCGTGCCCGAAGAGGATGTGGTGATTGATCGCACCCGCCGCCGCGCGCTCGTCCGGGCTGAGCGCCTCGATGGCGCGAGCCTTGCGGCCTATCGCGCGCTTGAACAGCGCATCGCGACCACTGAGCCCGATTGGACGATTGAGCTTCTTCCCCCGCTGGCTGCGCTTCCCGGTATTATCGCATTTGAAGAGACGAGTGAGGCGGTGGGCGACACCAACGTTTCACGCCTTGTTCCCACATCAGACGGCGCGCAGGCGCTCGACACGGTGGAGTGGGCGGCAACCCGTTTCGACGTGCCGATCATCCTTGAGGGCCGCGTTGAGGAAGCCCAGTTGGCGCAGGAAATCCTTGCCGCGCGCGGTGTCACCGTGGCGATTGCTGCCGGCCAGGGACCCTTGCGCGCCCGGTGGGGCGAAGCAGGGGAATAAGGCCCGTTAGTACGGCGTGGTGGAACCGCAGCGTGGCGGAGGCAATCAGGCTGCCAGATTGAGCGGCACGATTTCGCCTGAAAGATAGAGCTTTTTCGCCTTGGCGCGGCTCAATTTGCCTGAACTGGTGCGCGGCAATGTGCGCGGCGGCACAAGTTCGACAACGCAGCTCATCCCGGTGACCGAGCGGACTTTGTCCGATATTTGCTCGCGCAGCTTCACGCGCTCCACCGGGTCTGAGACACGGCAATGAACCAGCACGGCGGGCGCCTCCTCGCCATTGTCGGTTTCCACCGCAAAGGCGGCGATGTCGCCATGGTTGAAGCCGGGTAACTGTTCCACCGCCCATTCGATGTCCTGTGGCCAGTGGTTTTTACCGTTGATGATGATCATGTCCTTGGCGCGGCCAACGATGAACAGGTAGCCGTCCGCCATGTAACCCATGTCGCCGGTGTCGAGCCAGCCATCGACCAATACCTCAGCCGTCGCCTCTTCGTTGCGGAAATAGGAATGCATGACGCTTGGTCCCTTGCACCAGACCTTGCCGATCTGGTGATCGCCGCGCGGTTCGCCCTTTTCGCCGCGTATTTCCACCACCATGTCAGGCATCGGCTTTCCACAATTGACGATGGCTCGGTATCGCGCCGGGCGGGTGATATCGCGCGGTGTGCCTGAAAGCCGCTCTTCCTCGACCAGCTCCACCCTGATCCCTTCGCCAGGCGGCATGACCGTGACGCCCAGCACCGCTTCGGCAAGGCCATAGGACGGAGTGAAGGCATCGGCGGAAAAGCCTGCATCGGCAAAGGCGTTGACGAAGCTTTGCATGACATCGGGTCGGATCATGTCCGCGCCATTGCCCGCCAGGCGCCAGCGCGACAGATCAAACCGCTCGGCCACATTGGACTGGCTTGAGATGCGGCGCGCGCAGATGTCATAACCAAAGGTAGGGGAATAAGAGATCGTGGATCCCGGATTGCGGCTGATCAGATCGAGCCAAGCCAGCGGGCGACGCGCGAAGGCGTCCGGCTTTAGGTAGTCACCCGATACCTGGTTTGCGATCAGCGAGAGGAAACAACCGACCAGACCCATGTCGTGATACCATGGCAGCCAGCTCACGCAGCGCTCATCAGAGCGCAGGTTCATGCTGGTCGAGTGGCCGTAAAGATTATGCAGCAAGGCCTCATGGGTCACCGCCACACCTTGCGGAAAGCGCGTGGAGCCCGAGGAATACTGGAGATAGCAGATATCCTTGGGATCGGCCTCGGGCAAGTCGCAATCGGGCGCCTCGCGCGTGACAAAGCTCTGCCAGCTTTCCGCTGCACAGGCCTGGCGTACTGCGGCGGCGTCCGCCATTTCCGCGATCTCTTCGGGATAGAGCAGGATGGCGGGGTCTGAACTTTCGAGCTGAACCGCCAGCTGGTCGATGTAATTGTCCTTGCCGCCAAAAGTGGTTGGCAGCGGCAGGGGAACAGGCCAGGCGCCCGCGTAGACACAGGCGCAGAACAGCGCGGCAAAATCGGGCCCGGTTTCGGCAATCAGGGCAACGCGATCTTCAGGCGCAATGCCGATTGCTATCAGTCGGCGCGCCATTGCGAGAGCGTCTTCACGCAGTTCGCGATAGGGATACACCCGCTCAAGTTTTCCACGCATATCGTGGAAATTTAGTCCCTTTTCGCCACGAGCGGCGTAGTCAATCGCCTCGTTAAAGGTCGAAAAGCGAGCGCGAACACGCGGTAAATCGCAATAATTCGGCGTCGGCGTCAGTGCGTCGTCGGTCATTTTCTCTCGCGAAACCCGTCATTTGCGCAAGGGTTCAGCCTTGCGCTATTGTATTCCTATCGTTCCGGCGGTTAGCACCAAAACGGTCCATCCCGCCCCATTTGATAACTACTGTGGCACGAATAAGGCGAAATGGTTTCAAGGGAAAGCAAAACGTCATCGCATCGTAGCGCGTCCGCATCGCGGGAAAGCTCGCGAAAGGGCGCGCGCGCGCGGGGCGGCAAACGCTCTGCGCCGCTCGATGAGACCGCATTGCGCGATCTGGCGTTGGCTTATGTTGCGCGTTTTTCGACCACGGCAGCCAAAGTGGAGGCCTATCTGGCGCGCAAGATTCGCGAGCGCGGCCTTGCCGAGGACGCCGATGGCCGCATCCGCGAACTCGACGTTTCCGGCCTTGTCACGCGGCTGGTCGAACTGGGCTATGTCGACGATGACGCGTATGCCCGCAGCAGATCGCGCGATCTCACCGCGCGCGGCTATGGCAAGAGGCGCGTAGAACAGGCCTTATGGGCTGCCGGCGTCGAGGAACAGACCCGTGCCGACAACGCGCCCAGTGAAGCCGCCAGCCGCAACGCTGCAACGCTGCTGGCGAAGAAACGCGGCTTTGGCCCGTTTGCAAGGGGGCCGCGTCCGGACCCCGACGATCGCGAAGCCTTCCACAAGCAGCGCGAAAAACAGGTTGCCGCGATGCTGCGCGCAGGCCACCTATACGAACATATCCAGTTCATTCTCGAAGCGGCAAATGGCCGGGATGTTGAAGACTGGGTGATCGAAGCGGAAGAGGAAGCGCGCGATGTTTGGCAGTAATATGGTTTCCAATTCCCAATTCTGTCTGCGGACAACTCCTTTCGCGCTTTTGCTGGCGGCGTGTTCCCCGGTCGAAGCCACGCAAGAGACCCTGCCAGCCGGTTCGAGTGCGCAAAGCGAAAGCTCTCAGGCCCAAATCGCTCAGGCCCAGATCGCTCAGGCCGAAAGCGCACGCCACCCCATATCGGGGCTCGAAGTTGGTCCGGTAACTGTTGTGAGCGGTGACAGGCGGTTCGCCTTCAAAACCGAATTCGCCATCAGCCGCCAGGCGCAGGCGCGCGGCATGATGTTCCGAGAGAGCATGGAAGATGACGAGGCGATGATCTTTCCCAACGATCCGCCTGCTCAGCGCAGTTTCTGGATGAAGAACACGCCAATCAGCCTCGACATCATCTTTATCGGCGAGGATCGGCGGATTACCAATATCGAGACCGCAGTGCCCTATTCGCTCGAATCGGTGCGCTCTGATGGCGAAGTGATCGCGGTGTTCGAGATCAGGGGCGGGCTGGCCGCAGAGCTTGGCATCGCGGCCGGTGACCGGGTTATGTGGGAACTGCCTTGATCTTGGCTCCTGACGTTCAACCCCCTTGGCGCAGCCGCGTGCTTGGGCTAACCGGCTGAGCCATGGGAATCTTCGGCAAAATCTTCACCTGGTGGGACGGCGCGACTTTGGGAACGCATCTGTGGGCCAGTCGTCAGGGCGGCGAGCATGTTGGCACCGATTACGCCGGCAACAAATATTATCGCAAGGCGCGCAAGGACAGCGGCGCCTCGACCGGGTCCTACACCCAGCGTGAGCAGCGCTGGGTCATCTATGAGGGCGCAAACGATGCAAGCCGTGTTCCCGCCGAGTGGCACGGCTGGCTCCACGGCGCGTTCGATGATGTACCTGAAAGTCATTTGCCCCCAGCCAAGATCTGGGAGGCGGATTACACACCCAACGCCACCGGCACGGCGCAGGCCTACCTCCCGCAGGGCGCGCTTGAGCGCGGCGGCAAACGCGCGAAGGCCGATGGCGATTACGAAGCCTGGTCGCCCGAAGGCTGACCGGGCGTCGTGGGCCTGCCTGCCAAGATCGTTACGCTCAGCGTGCTGGCGCTCGGCTTGGCACCGCTTCTCGTCGCCTGCAGCGAGGACGCTGACCAGGCGGGATCGGGATCAGGCCTTCAGCAGACCCTTCAGAGCGGCGACGAACGCGGTCCCGGCACGGGCGGTCCGCCCGGCGAGGGCGAAACGCAAGGGGTAACCCCCCTTGAAGAACGGGTCGCAACCATCGGTCTGCTCAACAAGCGCAACAATCTCAGCCAGGATTTCAGGATGCGCCCGGGCGATGTGCTCGAAGAAGGTCCGGTTATCCTGAGGCTGGCGACGTGCGAGCGCACCGCGCCGTGGGAAATGCCGCAGGAAACCGGCGCGTTTGTACAGCTCGACGTGCTTGAACGCGGTGCAAGCGAGCACACCCGCGTCTTTTCCGGCTGGCTGTTCAAGCAATCGCCCAGCCTCAATGTCGTCGAACACCCGATCTACGATGTGTGGGTGAAAGACTGCGCGATGAGCTTTCCCGGAGAGCCAAGCGCAGACGGTTGATCCGGTCCCTCAGCCGCATGTCCGGCATTTGACTGTCCGCGAGCCTCTTGCAGGATTGCGCGATACGCCTCTGTCAGCGACATGCGAGGGTGGCCTCGTGCGCGTTCGAGCGCTTCGATATACATGCGTTGCGGCATCTCGATCGCGCCCATCGATGAAAGGTGATCGGTCATGAACTGGCAGTCGAGCAATCGATAACGCGCCCGCCGCATCAGCGCGACGAGCCAGGTGAGCGCGACTTTGCTGGCATTGTCTTCGCGGCTGAACATGCTCTCACCGCAAAACACCCGGTCAAAGCTGACACCGTAGAGCCCGCCCACCAGATCGGGGCCGTCTGCGCCGTCCTCTCCGCTGCGCCAGCATTCGATCGAATGGGCATGACCCGCTTCGAAAAGAGCGACATAGCTGCGCACGATCCGATCGCTGATCCAGGTTTCGGGATGGCCGGGCCGCGGCTGGGCGCAGGCCTTCACCACGTCTTCAAACGCGGTGTCGAGCGTGATGATAAAGCGGTCCGCGCGCACGACCTTGCGCAAGGATTTCGAGAGGTGGAATTGCTCCAGCGGCAGGATGGCCCGATCGCGCGGTTCGACCCAGAAGACGTCCTGGTCCTCGCGCTTGTCTGCCATCGGGAAAATGCCGCTGCGGTAAGCGAGCAGCAGCGTGTCGACCGGGATGATGGATCGCATTGGCGAGTGCATCTGCCAAGAATAGCAAAGCTGCGCACTTCTTCCAGTAAGGAGACGACACAAGGACCGCTGGGCGCGACATTTTGCGCTGTTGCCAGCCGCCCAAGCCTTCTATAAGGGACGCGCTCTCGTGCAGGGGCGTAGCTCAGTTGGTAGAGCATCGGTCTCCAAAACCGAGGGCCACGGGTTCGAATCCTGTCGCCCCTGCCATTTCCATCCAAAGTCAGTGATTTTCAAGCTGAGGCCCAGCAATTGGCTGTGTCTCTGCCTAATGCACGTGGGCCTGCCGATTGGCGCGCTCGGAGATCTCATTCCGAGCGCGCCATTATTTATCAACCGCCCAATTGTTCGATGATCGCTTCAAATTCTGACGGGGCAGGATATTCGCCTGTCTCTTCAAAAATCAACTCAAGCAGGTCGTAGAAACCGCTAAGGGTGTTGGCGCGTGTCTGGCCACTGTTTGATCCGCTCGGCGAGGGGAATGGGAAGCTTCCACCCTCAAAGGTGCGTGTCGGAAATGTGCTTGGCTCGCCTTCAGGTGTGGTTCGAAAACCGCCTGATACCAGGAGAGTCTCTTCTGTATTAAGCTCACGCATTTAACGACTCCTTCGTTAGACTTATTCCCCCTGCTGGCTGAAGAAAGCACCAAAGCAGACGTCATTCAATGTTTAAAGCTGCCTGTAAATGCTGTTCATCTCAAAAATAGAACAGTATAGAATCAAGATTTCCTGACGAGCGAGACCGATTGTTATGGGTGGTCCTAGTCTGACCTATCAGAGATCACAGTCGCGGTGCCTTGCCTCGATTACCCCTCGACAGTCCAGACCAGTTCTTCGAAAACGAAATCGCCGGTTGAACAGGACAGGGACAGATCGAACGCTGTGCCCAGATCGCCCTGCGAGACAATTGGCTGTTCGCCGATCACGAAACGGTTCTGGGCACCGCGATTGTAGACGATGGTGAAGTTGACAAGGTTACCCACCGCAAGCGTTCCGACATCGCTGCGCTTGGTCTCACCGCCGGTCTTTTGCTGAACGCTCACCATCGCGCCCGGTGCTTCGCCGCTGGGGGCGGTGAGCGACATGATCATGGCGTTGCCAGTTTCGCGGTTTTTCAATTGCACCACCGCGGTGGGCAGCCACTTGTCGTCCCCGCGAAACAGGGCCGGTTTGATGGTGCCGGACAAGGTGAAGCGGCTGGCTTTGATCGGGACCCGGAACTCGCTGACGCGCCCTTCGGCTGTGTCGCAGGCAAAGCGGGCGGTGTTGGCGCTTGCCGCGCTCGCATTGGCGGCGAGGGTAAGCGCCGCGAGCGCGCTGGCAATTGCAGGGGCGGCATTGGAGCGGTTTTGTGTCGTCACGCTTGATTCTCCGTTCTCGAGGGCAAGGCAGTGCACCTACCCCTACGCAATACCAGTCTAGCGAGACGCCGCGCGATCCGGCAAGCTGATTGCACCGCGCGTCAGGTTCAGAAGGCCCTCGCAAAGCAATCGTCCTAAGCCGCTTCAGCGAGGCGGTTGCGGCTCATCCATTCGCGCGGGGTAAGGCCGGTGTGACGCTTGAACGCGCGGTTGAATGTCGCCTTGGAGCCAAACCCGCAATCGAGCGCGAGGTCGAGCAGGTTGGGCGTCGCATCCGTGTCTTGCGCAAGCAGCATGGTGCACACCGCTTCGACCCTGAGCCCATTGATGAAAGTGGTGAAGTTGCCATGCTCGCGCGCATTGAGCGCTGCGGACAGGGCTGAGGCGTTGGTCCCCACCCGGCGCGCCAGCTCGCGCAAAGTCAGGTCCTGGTCGAAATGCCATTCGCCTTCGCGCACCTCGGCCTCCAGCACGGCGAGATCGATGCGCGGGGGAGGGGGCGTGTCGCCGGGAGCTTCGGGTTCGTCGTGCGCGCCGGGCTCTGCCTCGGCCGCCTGCGGGTCGCTTTGGGGTCGATCATTTGCGAGGTCACCGGGCTGCGGCTTGGGAAAGCGACGATCGCTGCGCGAGAGGAATTGCAGCGTCAGCCACAAGACCACCACGCCGCTTACCGCGTAGAAATAGAAATTGGTGACGTAAGACAACCGCCCGAAAATCGTCGCCGCCACATCGTTTGCAAGCCAAACCAGCGCCAGCGCGATAATCGCCGCACCCGCCTGCTGCAGCCAGGCAAGGTCCACGCGTTCGGCATTGGAGTGTTCGCGCCCGACCCATTCGCGGTAGCGCGTGATCCGCCGCCAGCTCTCCCACGCGGCGAAAGCGATAAGGGCAAGGCTGAAAGTGGTCTCAACCGGCACAATATAGGGCGCGTGAAACGCGTCGCTAAAGGCGAATTTGGCTTCCGCCGCTGCAGCGCCGATGCCCCAATTGGGGCCGATCCCAAAGAACAGCCCGGTGTAATAGAGCGTCTGGATGGTGCCCGGCACAAACCACAGCCAGAACCGATCAGGCAGCCGCACGCTGGTAAGCGCGCGCACGGTCAGCAGCCACAATGGCCCGATCCAAAGCTCGGTGTTGAACGGGAAGAAGGTGAGCCAGGGATAGGCCTGATAAGCGCCCGAGAACCCGATAATGTACGGCATGGTAAACATGACCCAGGCGAAAACGAGCGCCAGGAACAGCCGCGCCGCTGCCACTTCGCGCGCATTGGCAAGGATCATCACCGCCGCCATCAAGGCTGGGATGCCGGTAACCAACAGCACCGTCGTGCGCCAACCTAATTCCATGGGATCAAACCACTTTCCTGAAAACCGATAACCTCGCGCGAGCCAGTGTCCTAGGTCGCGCAGGCATTCGTCTCAATTCTTCGTTTTGTGCCGGTTTGGGTTTTTT